>JBAXMC010000008.1:0-29069 GCA_037134495.1 Myxococcaceae bacterium | reverse complement strand
TGAAAACACTGCAGGAGGCATGGCGACAGTGGCTTTGGTGGCTTACTTATCTAAGCTTTGCAACGCTTCGTTTACAGCAACGCAGTATGCCCTACTCTCTTCACTTACGGCTGTGGGCCGGACTTTTCTATCATCGCCTTGTGGTTTAATTGCAGATTCCGTTAGTTGGCCAATATATTTCGGAATCTCAACGCTGGTAGCGATCCCAGGTATGTTTTTGCTTGTTTACCTCATGCGTTTTGAGAAACTTTCTCCTGATCTTGGGCAAAACAAGAATAACCAGTAATCCAGAAAGCACACCCAAATCAAGCAAGTGTTTTAATGCCATAGTTTAATAATATATTAAATTATGGCATTGAACAAATTTGTCGAATTTTAAGACTTAGAATTAAGTGTTTTCAAAATTCTTGCTGCGATTCGATAGGGATCAGCATTCGCTCCTGGGCGTCTGTCTTCGATATACCCGCAGCGTTTTTTTGCGACAGGTTCGGGAATTCGAATAGAAGCACCTCGATCACACTCGCCCACCCTAAACGTATTGATATCGCAAGTTTCATGATGACCCGTTAGTCTATCTGCCAGACCTTCTCCGTATTCAGCGATATGCTCTTGATGCAGTGCTGACATGGCTTCTACAAGGCCCGTAATCGTTTCCCAACCCGTACTTGGATTTCGCATGGCTTTGGTTGAAAAATTAGTATGCAAACCAGCTCCGTTCCAGTCTCCTTTCATGGGTTTAGAAGCAAAGCTAACTGTAATGCCCATATCCTCACCCAGTCGACATAAAAGCCAACGAGCAAGCCACAAATGATCCGCCATATTGAGAGGGTCTGCACTTTCTGAGCTAAGGCCCCGGTAACCAATCTGGAATTCCCATTGACTTGGCATCACTTCTGCGTTGGTTCCATAAATAGCCAGTCCTGCTTCCATGCAGGCCATTGCATGTACTTCACAAAGATCACGACCAAAAATACGGTCCGCGCCTACTGCACAGTAATAAGGGCCTTGTGGTGCTGGAAAGCTGTTTTTGGGCCAACCCAAAGGTCTGTCTTCTTGAAACAGGGTGTATTCTTGTTCAAAGCCAATCCAGGCTTCTTGCTTTTCTCCAAGTATTTTCATTTCTTCTTGAAGAACAGCTCGTTGGTTACTTGCATGCGGGGTGCCATCTACATTAAAAACCTCACACATAACCAAGAGATTGTTTTCTCCGCGAATGGGATCTCTAACAAAGTTCACCGGTTTTAGAACCAAATCTGAATTATTGCCACTGGATTGGTAGGTGGATGAACCATCAAAACCCCATTCAGGTAATTGAGAGAGATCAACTTCAGTCTTCAGTTGTAAAACACGTGTTTTGCTTCGTAAGTTTTGTGTTGGTTTCGCTCCATCAAGCCAAATATATTCTGCAAAGCTAAGCATGTTTTTCTCCTAGAGACAAAATCTAAGGTCAAGAGATAGAACCCTCCAATGAGTTCTGCATTCCGAACTGTTCCTTTGACCGGCGTGATTTACGTATCGACACAGGCAGAAAAACATGGGTTTTCATTAGAGTCAAGAGACTGGTGTAATTTGGGTCAAGGACAACCTGAAACGGGTCTTTTGCCAGGTTCCCCTCCTCGCCTTACCAGTCTTTCAATTTCGCCAGATTCGCATGATTATGCACCTGTCAGTGGTCTCAAATCTCTACGCGAAGCCGTCGCTTCTTATTACAACCGACGTTTTCGAAAAGACAAAGCAAGTCAGTATACAGCTGATAATGTAGCCGTTTCAGCAGGAGGGCGTTTAGCTGTAGCGCGTGTGGCTGCTGCTTTAGGGCCGATTAATTTATGCCATTTTTTGCCAGATTACACGGCCTATGAAGAACTCTTAGATGTCTTTCATGTGTTTTCACCTATTCCGATTCTATTGAGAGGAGAACAGCAATATCGATGCTCTTTAGAAAAACTCAAGGAAGAAGTTCTAGGCCGAGGTCTCAGCGCCCTGCTCTTTTCAAATCCGTCAAACCCAACAGGTCGAGTTTTACAAGGCGATTTGCTGAAGGACTGGTTGCAAGTTTCCAAAAGCTTAGATCTAACGCTGATCATGGATGAGTTTTATAGCCACTATATTTGGGGAGAATCTAAAGGTCCTATTTCAGCGGCTCAATACGTTGAAGATGTTGACCAAGATTCTGTTTTGATCATTGATGGTTTGACCAAAAATTGGCGTTATCCAGGTCTTAGGCTTTCTTGGACTTTAGGCCCTAAAACAGTCATAGAAGCGCTTCAATCTGCTGGATCTTTTTTGGATGGCGGTGCAAGCAGACCCACACAAGAAGCTGCGATTGCTCTATTGGAAGATGATTATGTCAATGCAGAAAGCAAAGCCATGTATGAAGTTTTCTCTCAGAAACGAGATTATCTGCTGCGTGAATTGACACAAATGGGCATCACAGTAGAATCTCCTCCTGAAGGCGGTTTCTATATTTGGGGTAAGTTAGACAGATTACCAGCCAAACTCCAAGGAGACATGAATTTTTTCAATGCAGCTTTGGCTCAGAAAGTCATCGTCGTTCCTGGACATTTTTTTGATATTAATCCTGGCAAGAAAAGACACCCAAGGCCTTCAAGATTTGAAAATCATATTCGTTTTAGCTTCGGGCCTTCTATGGCTGTTTTAGAAGAGAGCTGTCAGCGACTAAGAAATCTATATTGTTGATACCAGTCTACAAAGTGTTTGACGCCTTCTTGCACAGATACTTGGGGCGTAAAACCTATCGCTTCGGTTAATCGGTGGGTATCAGCCGGATTTTGAGCAACATCCCCCGGTTGCATCGGCAAGAATTTGAAAATCGCTTTTTTTCCTGTACTTTTTTCGATTTCCTGAATGTAATCTAGCAAAACAGTACTTTGAGGGCTGCCTAAATTAAATAATCTTGCCCCTTCTCCTGGTTGTCGATGAAGACGAACAATGCCTTCAACAACATCGTCTATGTAGGTAAAATTACGGAGCATGTGGCCTTTGTTATAGACTTCAATAGGTTCGTCTTTTAGAATATTTTCTGTAAATTTGAACAAAGCCATATCAGGCCGGCCCCAGGGTCCGTAAACCGTAAAAAATCTCAAACCTGTTGTCGCAAAACTGTATAAGTGTGAGTAAGTATGTGCCATGAGTTCATTGGCACGTTTAGTGGCTCCATAGAGAGAAATCGGCTTATCGCAAGGGTCATCTTCTGAAAATGGATATTGCGTACTGGCTCCATAAACTGAACTACTAGAAGCGTAGATTAAGTGCGAAATTTCCGTCTGTCTGCATCCTTCAAGAACATGCAAAAATCCTGTTAGATTGGATTCTGCATAGATATGAGGATGTGTAACAGAATGCCGAACACCAGCTTGAGCAGCCAAATGGATTACGCTCTTAATTTTATGTTGAGCAAAGAGCTGCTCTACCGCAGCTCTATCAGCAATATCGAGTTTTTTAAAATACCAGTTAGAGCCTTTTAAGAGATTCAAACGCGCTTTTTTAAGCATGGGATCATAATAATCATTTAAATTATCAACACCAAAAACGCCATGCCCATCTCTCAAAAGGCGCCTACAAAGAGCAGCACCAATAAAACCTGCAGCGCCAGTAACCAAGATGGGGTCCATGCTGAGCAACTTACAGAGGTCTTTGACTTCTAAGCCATACGACGTTAATCGGATGACCTATGCTTAAAGAATCTCTGCTCGAAGCGTTTTCAAAAATTATCGTCCCTGAATTTGACCAAGATGTCGTGAAATTGGGCTGGGTTCGAAATATTGAACTCACTGATCAAAAAGTCCAAATCGATCTGGTCTTGCCTACTTTTGCTCTAAAATCTGAGCGTATTTGCGCCACTGCCGTAAAAGAAGCTGCGATCTTAACCGTCCCAACAGGTACCCAAGTAGATTTAAATGTTTTTGCGGAAGTCCTACCCGCGGTAGAACAAAGTCTTAAAAAAGAAGGCTTGGCAGATGTCAAAAACGTTATTTTGGTGCTTTCTGGTAAAGGCGGTGTGGGTAAAAGCACCGTCGCAACTAATTTGGCGTTAGCCCTATCTGGAATGGGTTGCCGAGTTGGGTTATTAGATGCCGATGTCTACGGACCTTCGATACCTACTTTGTTTGATATCCCAAAAGATGTCGAAGTTTTGGGAATTGCCAAAGAAGGCAGCACCGAAAACTACATGATTCCGTTAGAAGCCAAGGGTATTAAACTCATGAGCATTGGCTTTTTGGTCGACACAGCTTCTGCCATGATTTGGCGTGGACCTATGATTGCTTCAGCTTCGATGCAAATGTTTTACAACGTTGCTTGGGGTGATTTGGATTACTTGGTTGTTGATATGCCGCCGGGCACAGGTGATATTCATTTGACTATCTCACAAAAAGTGAACGTTGCGGGCGCTTTGATTGTTTCGACACCTCAAGAATTGGCCCTTGCAGACGTTGTTAGAGCGAAAGCCATGCTAGACAAAGTCAATATTCCAACGTTTGGATTGGTCGAAAACATGAGTTATTTCATGTGTGATTCTTGCGACAAAAGACATGAGATTTTTTCACATGGCGGAGCGTTTAATCTAGCCAAACGTTTGGAAATACCGTGTTTGGCTCAATTACCGCTAAACGCCACTTTGGGTCCCAAAGACGCGTCTTATCAAGAGTTAGCCCATGAGCTAGCAACTCGAGTAACCAAAGCAGCCATAGCGAGACCGGCACCCAAAAAAGAGAAGACACGTTTGTCTATTTTGGGTTGATTTTGCGCTCAGCTTCTAGGAAACCTGCCCCTGCTCTTTCTTTGTTTCGAAAAAGCAGGGATTTTTTAGAATTGCATTTTTTGCTGCATTAACTGAACAAATCCAGCAAACGTTACACAGAAAAAGCTAATGCCCGTGCTTTGTAAAAAACTTTTAACAGGTCCAACAGACATTTTACTGGCAAAATACATAGAAGGCACCCCTAAAACCAGAGCAGCGCTCTCTTGCGGCACACCTTTAGGAAGCACTGTTTTAGCCAGAGCCGGCAACACTCGAAACCCAGCTTCACCTATAAACGCCAGACCAATTTTTTGATTTTGGTAAACCAAGAAAAGAGCTCCTGTTGCAGCTGTTGCAAAACCTGAAGCCAATTCAGCCTGAGCTTCCGAAGCACCTTCTGCAACCAGACCATGCTCCACTGCGTTGGATACAGCAGCAATCAGTTTATATTCCACAAGACTGTCTCTGATCTCTCCTCCAAGACCTTTTCTGCCAGTCAATGCTGCAATCGCGGCTAAATCTACTCCTGCTGCAATTAGGTAACCATCTGAAAGTGTTGTGTCTCGACCTAAATTTTCTTTTACACCCTCAGCAATGGCACGATTGACCATACTAAAAGCCACAGAACGAGCATTCTGATCTCCTGTCACTAAACGCTGGATCATGAGAGTGGACGCCATTAGGATGGGTTTCTTTGTTCCCACATCAAAATAGATTCCAAACTGAGCATCATCTCGCACACCACCACTGGGTGTTGCATAAAGCGTCATCGGCAACAAAACCCAAGGCAGATCCTGTCCCAACTGCGTCGTATTGTAACTAAAACTACTTGTACTCAACAACCATAATCCCAAAATCACCTTTCTCATAAACCAAGCTCCTTATATGCAAAAACCCCGCTCCTTCTTTTCTCTCGAAGGGCGGGGTTTTACTTGTTTATGTTTATTTTTTTATGAAACCAACAAGCAACCTCGCCCAACCGGACGAACAATAGACTTGTAGTGGTGCATAAAAGACAACATATTTGAAGAGAATACAGATTCGTTTTAGTGTGTCAATCCAGCGACTTCACCAACAAAAGACGGAAGGCTTATTTTACGCCTCCTATACTCGGCATCTAAAAAAGAGAAGACACTTTTGTCTATTTTAGGTTAAAGAATCTTTATGAAACTCAGCAGTCGCGTCTTAAATCTTGCTCCTTCTGCCACTCTAGGCATGAAAGCTCGTGCAAAAGTTTTACAAGATCAGGGTATTAAGATTATCTCTCTGAGTGCAGGAGAACCTGATTTTGAAACACCGGCTTGTATTATTGAGGCTGCTCACCAGGGCTTAGACAAAGGCGTAAGCCGTTATACCGGTGTTCGAGGCACGGACGCTTTGATTGCTGCTATGCGTCTCAAATTCAAACGTGACCAAGGCGTTGATTATGCTTCAAACCAAGTGCTTTCTTCTGTCGGTGCGAAATCTTCTTTGTCACATGCGATCGATGCTTGTTTAGAACCCGGTGATGAAGCGATTATTTTAAAGCCTTACTGGGTTAGTTACCCAGACTTGGTTAAATTGGCAGGTGCAACACCTGTTTTTGCGCAACCAAACCTAGATTCTATTCGCAAAGCAATTACACCCAATACACGCGCGATTTTTTTAAACTCGCCCAATAATCCAGATGGATCTGTTTTAGGAGAAGATTTTTTACGGAGTCTCATGCACATGCTTGAAGATTCTAAAATCTGGGTCATTTCTGATGAAATCTATGAGCATTTGGTATTTGATGGCGTCAAGCATGTTTCTCCTGCTTCTTTCTCTCAAGACGCCTATGAGAGAACTTTGGTGATTAGTGGCGTTTCGAAAGGCTATGCAATGACCGGTTGGCGCGTCGGTATTGCAGGAGGTCCTGAAAAACTGGTTTCTGCAATGGCGAAGCTTCAAGAACAACGCTACACGTGTGTTCCAGCTATTTGCCAAACAGCAGCAGTGTATGCGCTTAATGAGCCACCAGAGCTTAAAATTGAAATAGAACGCATGCGAACAGCTTATCAAAATCGTCGTGATGAGTTTTTAAAAGCAATCTTGAAAATAAACGGCCTATCTTGTGAGACGCCTCAAGGTGCTTTTTATGCGATGGTTAATTTTAGTAAGCGCTACCCCAATGATTTAGAACTAGCGGATCGATTACTCAATGAAGCTCATGTAGCCACTGTGGCAGGAACTCCTTTTGGGGCTCCAGGCTATTTAAGAATCGGTTTAGCAGCTAGCTTAGAAGAAATTTTAATGGGCGTTGAAAAAATAGCTGCTTTTCTAGAAAGAGTTTAGTCGGTCCAAAAAATGAAATCTCAAGATACTTAATGAACAGGAGAAGATACTCATGAGATTTTGTACTTGTTTATTGATTTTGATTCAGAGCAGCTTTGCGTTCAGTAATATGATATTTTGCCAGGCACAGTTGCCAGCAGAACATGGTTCGAGCGTTCTTGATGTTTCAATTTTTGACGAGTCCAAAACTTACAGGATTTCTGTCAGCAATGATGGCTATCAAGAAGTTTTGCCTATCTTGCATATTGAAGAAACAGGCATTGGTTTTATTGAACGAATTGCAAATTGTATTGGAGCAGGTGTTTTTGAAAAATCTTGTATTGAAACCTATTTTGGAAAAGGGACAAAAGACAGAGATCAGGTTATTCTTGAAGCCATCGAGATACATCAAAAACATAATTTTGGAATCGATATGTTGCAAGTAGCTAAAGCAAGAAAATACTTTGCGACTCCTAAAGATTCGTCAAACCCAGCAGGTCTCACAGAATATTATGATCTTAGAGGGAACTTAATGGGGCGTATATTCTCTCCTGGAAGCAGTGTGTTAGTAGCCTGCACTTCAAAAGAACTCAAAGATGTTTTTTCAGTAATACGTTGAGAAAGAGTCTACTGGCATTTTAGTCAATCGAGAGCGAATCTCGCCTGCCCAATAGAGAGAACCAGTGACAACCAGCAAAGCATCCTGCTGAGTTGGATTGTCACAGCTCACTCGTTTAAATCCAGCCGTTTCAAAATATTGTTTGACGATCTGAGTAGGCAAGGCACGCAATGATTTGGATTGACCTACGAATACTTTGCTGTTGGGTGCAAAATCAGCCCATAGGCGCGCAATTTCTTCTCCACCGTGTCCTTCGGTCATGCCTACCCATAAGACAAAATTTTGTTTTGGCAGTGCATTGATTAAAGCTTTTGTTCCAGCTGGATTATGAGCGCCATCCAATAAAATATTTTCTGAAATTAATTCATAACGACAAGGCCATTTTGTATTTTTAAGACCATTTTGCATAGCAAATTCAGAAACAGATATTCCTGAAGCCTGAATCATATTAACGGCCAATAAAGCATTGTCTTTCTGGTGTAGCCCATGAAGCCCGAGCTCAAGGCCAGACCTCACCCCTAACTCCTCTCCACCCTGTGAAGAGGGGGAAAAAGATCTTAAAACATGTTCAACCACAGGGTCTTGTGGGCTCCAGCATACTGGGACATCAGATTTGATAATGCCGGCTTTTTCAACTGCAATCTGTTCTAAAGTATCGCCTAGAATATTCTGATGGTCTAAATCAATGCGAGAAATTCCACAAACAATAGGTTTTATAATATTGGTTGCATCTAAACGACCACCCAAGCCGACTTCGATAACAGCCACATCTACTTTTTGTTCAGCAAAATAGAGAAAAGCCATCGCAGTCATGCGTTCAAAAAACGTCGCATTTAAACTTACTTTTTGTTCAAGCCTTACAAAGTCTTCTTCAGAAATAAGTTCGCGATTAATCTGAATCCGCTCTCTGGCACAGGTTAAATGGGGACTTGTGTATAAGCCTGTTTTATAACCTGCAGATCTCAAAATCGCTTCTAAGAAAGCACAAGTGCTGCCCTTGCCATTGGTTCCAGCAACATGAAAAGCAGGATAAGTATTTTGTGGGTTTCCCAAATCAGCCATTAAGAGGCTCATGCGCTCCAAACCCAACTTTGGAAGCGGGCTTAAATCAAATAAGCGTTTCAAGGCAGTTTCATACGAAGTCATCATCTCATTAAGCCACAAATTAATTTTCCTGGCGATACTCTTAAGATGAAAAAAATAATCTTGATTTTAGGCTTGTTATGGGTAGGTGATTCGATTGCAAAAGATCGTTGTTTCGGCCTAGAGCGACTTTATTTCAGAGAAATCAATAAAACACACTTCAAGAATCATTGGGAAACTTGCAGTAGACGATTTTCTCTTTACTTGAATATGGTGCCTAGAACATTGTCATGTTTATTAGAAACCTATTCTCCAGATCTAACTTCCGAGTGCCTATCTTGTTTTGCCGAGTCCAGTCAGTGCATGCGTTCAAATTGCGCAGCTTCTTGTGCTTTAGGTCGGAATGCGTTTTGTGAAAACTGTGCGATAAGATATTGTCAAGATTCTCTGATGTCTTGCTCTGGGTTATCTCTAGAAGAACTGCCATGATGAATCAAGTCTCTAAATCTCAGTTAAGAGCTCAAATGCTTCAAGAACTTGCAAAACTTGAGCCAGAAGTATTTAAGCAAGCCGGTATTCTAGCTTCACAGAAGCTTGAATCCTACTTCGACCAGCCTGTTGCTATATTTAAAAGTTTTTCAAACGAGATAGATACCAATTTGTTAATAAAGCGTTTTAAAAGCGTCTTATTGCCGAATTCAAACCCAGAACTCTACGCACAGCAAATATTAAACGCAGGCATCAAACTTGTGGTTGTACCTGGGCTCGCTTTTGACTTACAGGGTCACAGACTAGGACGAGGAGGCGGTTATTATGACCGTTGTTTGGAAATCTTAAGAAAAGAGTTTTCTAAACCTGAAATCATAGGTTTATGCCTTAGAGAACAGATAATTTCAGAGATTCCAGTTGAACCTCATGACCAAAAAGTCGACCGGCTAATTTGTTCTTAAAACAGCACCAAGTTTTGTAGCCAATTCTTGTTTCAAGACTTCTATGGGAACCTGAATCGCTTCTTCGGTCAGTGTTTTCTCTGAATCGCGCAAATGGATCGAAATGGCCACAGACTTTTTACCTGGCTCAATGCCCTTACCCTGATAAACATCAAAAATTCGAACATCTTCTAGAACAGAAGTCAGGGCTTGAAAGTTTCGAACTAAGTTCAAAATATCGCCAGCTGGAACAGACTCGTCGAGAAGCAAAGCCAAATCTCGCTGGATTCCCGGGAATTTAGGCAAAGATTTGACTTGAACAGTCTTAAAACAGTGCGATTTCAAGAGATCCAAATCTAATTCAAAAACACAATTCTGAGCGTCCTGACCGAAGCTGGGATGCAGCATACCTAGAAATCCAACACAAGTATCTTCTAGGAAGAGATTAGCTGATTTACCAGGGTGCAGAAATTTCAAATCTTGAGATAAAGGCTTAAACTCAGGAGTTAATTTTAAACTCGCAAACAAAGCTTCTAGAATGCCTTTCAAGGCAAAAAAATCACTCTGGTGCGCCATACCGGCGCATAAAAGCTTTTCGTGAGCATAAGAATCTGCGCCCATATCAGAGATGCTCAGAGTGCTCATGTCGGGTTTGTGGCCTGCTTTATTTTTACCCAAAAACACAACGCCCATTTCATAAAGACAAGGTTTTTGAATCTGTTGTCGCAGGTTATGACGAATATTATTCAAAAGACCGGGCAACAGACTTTGTCGCATGGCTGAGTATTCTTCACCTAGCGGATTTTCAAGCGTGAGCGGCTCTGTACTTCCAAAAGCCTCAAATTCACGAGGCGATCCAAACGCATAGTTAATCGCTTCGAAAAAGCCTACATGACTCAAGAAAGTTTTTATGTGTCTTTCTAATTTATCGAGAGACAAATCAAGATTTTTGTCGCTCAGAGCTTTATGAAAATGAATACGTGTGGGTATTTGATCGAATCCAGCCAAACGCATCGCTTCTTCGATCAAATCGATTTCTTCTGTGATATCAGGCCTAAAGGTCGGAACTCTGAACTTAATGGCATCGTGCCCTCCCCGTCCAGAAGTCTCGATGCCGAGCGATAAAAATCGTGTTCGAAGTTCTGCAGGCTCAGGTTCTGGTAGCCCCGATATCTGAGCCAACTTCTGAGTCCTCATAGAAATCTCTAATGGTTCTATGGGGTTAGGATAAATATCTAAAGCATCTCTTCTGATTCTTCCGCCAGCAATTTCTTGAATTAAAGCAGCTGCTCTGTCTATGGCCGTGATAACACCGTTCGGATCAGTGCCTCGTTCAAACCTGTAACTTGCGTCGGTGCTGAGTCCTAAGCGCTTGGCTGTCTTTCGAATGCCTTTAGGCTCAAAGTAAGCAGATTCGAGCAGAATATTTTGAGTTGTTTCTGAAACTTCCGTGTTTTTGCCGCCCATGACGCCGGCTAAAGCAACAGCCTTTTCTTCGTCTGCAATCACCAAATCTGTTGGTGTTAAAATGCGTTCTTTGCCATCAAGCGTAACTAATTTCTCTTCAGGCTGTGCTTGCCTAACTTTAATTGCCACACGGCCTTTGGATTTGGAAAGCGTATCCAAGTCAAAAGCATGCAAAGGCTGCCCACGCTCTAATAAAACCCAGTTGGTAATATCAACAACGTTATTAATGGGCTTTATGCCGATAGATAGAAGTTTTTTAGAGAGCCACTCTGGACTGGGTCCAATTTTAACACCTTCTATGACGCGGCAAGCATAACGTGGACAAGCTTCTTTAGAGAGCAGATTAAGCTGAACCAAGTCATGTATAGAAGCGCCCAGTTCCTTAATAGAAGGCGCCAGAAAAGTTACCCGTGTGTGACACATGGCAGCCAATTCTCGTGCAATACCCATGTGACTGAGCGCATCAGGTCTATTGGGAGTGACTTTAAGTTCTAAAATCGTGTCGTCTTCAAACGACTGAATCGACTCAACTTCTAAACCGCCCAATGTCAATTTATCTGCAATTTCTTGCGGAGATAAGTTTGGCAAATCAACCATGCTGCGTAAAGTCTGGATACTAATATGCATAAGCTAAAACTGGCCTAAAAACCGTAAGTCGTTTTCGTAGAAAAGTCTAATATCAGAGACGGCGTATCTGAGCATCGCAATACGTTCAACGCCCATCCCAATAGCAAAGCCAGAGTGTTTTTCGGGGTCAATCTTGGCAACACGCAAAACAGAAGGATGCACCATGCCACAACCCAAAATTTCAATCCAGCCTGTGTTTTTACAGAGTCTACATCCTGCTCCATCACAAGAAAAACAACTCATGTCTACTTCAGCTGAAGGTTCGGTAAACGGAAAGAAGCTGGGACGCAGTCTCACACGTGCTTTTTCAGAAAAAAGTTTCTTTACTAAAAGGGTCAGAGTGCCTTTTAAATCTGAAAAAGAGACATTTTGGTCCACAGACAAGACTTCTATTTGGTGAAACATCGGTGAGTGAGTAGCGTCTTGGTCATGTCTATAAACTTTACCAAAACAAGCGACTCTCAAAGGCACTTCTTGAAGGGCTAACATGGCTCTGATTTGAACAGGGCTGGTTTGCGTTCGCAAAACGACTTCAGGAGCCATATAAAAAGTGTCTTGCATTTCGCGTGCTGGATGCTCAGCCGGAATATTTAAGGCTTCAAAGTTATAAAAATCGTGTTCGATTTCTGGGCCTCGAACAGATTCAAAACCCAAATCACCTAAAATATCTAGAATTTCATAGGCTGTTTGAGTGAGCGGATGCAGAGCGCCTAAAGTAAGTTTATTGCCAGGCAAAGTGACATCAATACGCTCTTTTAGAATTTTATTCTGAGACGCTTCTTGTAAGCGATTTTTTGATTCTTCAATCCAAGTTTCTATCTCTTGTTTGAGAGCATTGGCTTCTTGGCCAACTTTCTTACGCTCTTCTGGCTCCAAGGCCCCCATCTGTTTCAAAATCTCAGAGAGTTGGCCTTTTTTGCCTAGATATTTGAGTCTCAAAGACTCAAGCTGCTCAGCCTTCGTTACTTCAGTAAAACAAGCCTGAGCTTCTTCTTTAAGCTGTTTAAGCTGCATGGACTTTGGAGACGAGCGCTGCGAAAGCGGATGAATCCGAAATAGCCAACTCAGACAAAGCGCGTCGATCTAAAGCGATATTAGCTGCTTTGAGCTTAGCCATCAAAACGCTGTAGGTCAGACCATTTAGTCTAGCTGCTGCATTCAAACGTGTGATCCAGAGTTTTCTGAATTCACGTTTTTTAACTTTACGATCTCTATAAGCATAAACCAGACCGCGTTCAACTGATTCAACAGCTGTTCTAAACAGACGGTTACGCGTACCGATATGACCAGAAGCGAGCTTCAAGATACGTTTGCGACGATGACGGGCTTTAAAACCACGAGTTACACGAGCCATAAATCAAAATCCTTTTTAAATAAAACTAGAACAAATAGGGGATCATGCGTTCTGTGCGAAGCGCATCGCCTTTATTGAGGTAACCTGCTTTGAGCAACGAGCGTTTACGCTTGCGATTTTTATTGCTCAAACAGTGAGATTTGCCTTTAGAAGGCACTTTAATGAGGCCACTTCCAGTGACGGATAGGCGCTTCATCGCTCCACGGTTACTTTTTTGTTTTGGGCTACTTTTGCCTCTTTTTTTGTTACAACCTGCCATAAGCTTTCTTAATTCCTTTTTTTTTGCAAAAACACAAGTGGGGGGTTATTTTTTCTTCGCGGGCCCTACAATCATAACCATTTGGCGGCCTTCCATACGAGCAGGTGACTCAACGACAGCTTCTTCTTTGATGAGTTCAGCGACTTTCTTCAGCATTTCAAAGCCAATCTGAGGGTGAACAATTTCGCGCCCTCTAAACATAACCGTTACTTTGCCTTTGTTACCATCAGCTAAAAAGCCTTTTAGGCGATTCACTTTAGTATCAAAATCATGAACATCTGTTTTAGGCCTAAATTTGATTTCTTTAAGCTCGATTACCTGCTGCTTTTTCTTGGCTTCATTGGCTTTACGTTTTTGTTGGTATTTAAACTTGCCGTAATCCATGATCTTGCAGACAGGAGGTTTGGCCATGGGAGACACTTCCACCAAATCAAGGCCCATCGATTCTGCGCGACGCAGAGCTTCCTGAGTAGACAAAACTCCCAACTGCTCGCCGTCTTCGGTGATCACTCGGACATCAGGGACACGAATTCGGCGGTTAACACGAGGCTCAATCGTTCGCTGTTTAGGACCGCGATCGCCGTCTAAATTATTGGGGTTCGGAGGAATTTGAGGATTTGGGAAAACCATGAAGAAGCCCTTCTTGCCTTAAATTACAAACTTTGACAAGAGGAACACTTATATGACTTGGAAAAAAATCATTCGAAATCCTTATATTTGGGCATTTTTATTCGGTATTGCTTGCCTGCACTGGGTTAGAGAATATTCTAAAATGCGTCTTTCTGCCCCTGCTCCTTGGGTAATTGTCGGTCCTTGGAGCCTCACTGATCAACACAAACAGTCTTTTGGTTCTGAAGACTTGGCTGGTAAAGTTGTCATTGCCAGTTTTTTCTTTACGCGCTGCCCTAGCATCTGTCCCAAACTCATGAACGCCATGACAGAAGTTCGAAAACGCTTTTTAAAATTAGAAAAAAAAGCTGCATTTATCAGCATATCTATAGATCCAGAGTTTGATACACCAGAAATTTTGGCTCAATATGCCACTCAAAACCACTTAGACTGGCCTTTCTTGACTGGCAGCAAGGCTCAAATCGATCAAGTTGTAGAAAGCCAAATGAAGTTTGCCGTAAGCAGTTCTCATCATGTGGCAGAACTGGTCTTGTTTGATCAACACGGCGACTTAAGAGGCAAATTCACAACTGATCCAACAGGTCTTGCTTCACTTGAAAAAGCTGCAAAATACTTGATTGACAATCCAGGAAAATAATATAATCTGTTGAAATATTTATGAAACTAATAGTGTTAATAACAGCATTTTCATTTGCTGTTTTTGCTGAAAATCAAAATGAACGCTATCTCGAAGCTACCCCGGATTTAATTGAACTTTTGGTTGATATTGATCCGAAAGCTTATGGATATCGTGCGCGTGCTCATGATATGGCTGTGATTCTCAGTACTGATCCGTTTATCAACGGTCGTTTCTCTTTGGATTATCAATTGGTTTTGAATAACCATTTTAAATTACTAATTCCTGTTTCTTTTGAGCATAGTATTTTAGCAGCGACGCCTATTCAGGCTAATCCACGTGTCAAAAACCAGTGGGCTGTTTTAGGCGGCTTGGGTGTTAAACTTCGTCTCTCAGAATGGATGGCGAAATCTAGTTTTTATTTAGAGCTTTGGGCTCAGACGGGTTTGTATGCTCAAGAAGCCATTGGCTTTGGGGATACGCGTTATGCGATCCGCATTCGGCCTTCATTATATGTAGGTTGGGAGCGAGTCTTTGAAACGGGTCTTGTGATTGGTCTCAAAACAGGCGTTGAATATAACTGGGATATTATCACGGGTTCACAACTTGCTTTCGCAGAAAACAAATTTAATTTTGTACCAGCAATTAATACGGGGTTTGCGTGGTAAAATTACTGCTTAGTTTACTGTTGGTTCTTTTGTCTGCTTGCGGCAGTCGCGAACTCAATTTAGGTGCTTTAGATTTAACTGGCTACACGAGAAATTTGAGCGAATCACAAGAACACTTTCCAGCTTATGTAAGTCTTATGACTCCTGCGGAAGGCCGGACGGGTGTCATACCTACTCAAGTTGAGAAAATAACTCAGTTTTTTGCGGATAAGACTCAACCTAAACAGCTGATTTTAATGGTACAACGAGCTACAGATGTAGACAGAGGAATGTATGCATTAGCAAAACATGACAAAAAGACTCAAGTGATTGAACTCCGAATGGATTTGATAATTCAGGATGCCAAAACTCAAGCTTGGACTCCTATCGAACTTGACCGAGTCATAGAAGCTGTTCTAAAAAGAAACAACACAGAGAATACCGTGTTTTTCATAGAAAGCGACTCTATAACACTGCCTAATTTGAGGCTTTTTGAATCTTATCAAACGCTGATTAAAACAGACATTAAGATCTTAGATCGTCACACTGGACGAATGAGTAAATGGCCACTTCAATTCGTTCCGTTGTCAGAGCTCATGCTTTATTCAGAAGCATTGAGTCATGACACAGGAATTGCTGTAAAAGATATCCGAAAAGCTGCTTTGCTGCTGTTTACTTTCATGCCTCACGAAAGTTTTATGACATCCATAGAGATTGTCTTAGAGATGAGTAAAACCATCATAGAAACAACGGATCCGATTTTGGATGCTGTATTTATGCATTATCAGAACAAAGATCCATTGAAGCGAACTCGTTTTGATCTCAAAAACAAAATGAAGAAGTTTGCTGATGACTCTTTGAATTATGAACCAGCAAGAGTTGATGCGATTAGTACCATAGTACACGAATATTCTTTTGCTTTCAGCGATGAAAATTCAAAGAGAACAGACGAGCTTTTAGAGATGATCTTGCAACAAGATTCAACTCTAGAAAAAATGAACGAAGAAATCGGAAAAATCCGATTACAAGACAACTAAAAGGGAAAAATAAAAATGAAAACAAAAAACTGGATTCTTATGTTGGCGATGGTTGTTTCAAGTCTTGCTCATGCGAAGACTTGGGAAGAAAGGAAAGCAGCAGCTAAAGCAAAACTGGCTTTAACTGATACAGCCGTCACGGATGCTTTCATTGCTTTTACTGCTCAAGTCAATGCGTTGAAACTCGATCGAGAAGCTCACAAAGATGAAACAGCTGAAAATACCATTAAAGCAGAACACGGAATTGATTTAAGTACGAAGACACTCGAAGAAATCAAAAAAATAAATTTGAACTAATTTATGGTAAATAGAATTTTAAATATGGCTTTTTACTTCTCATTAAGTGGATTGGCATTCGCTGATTCGAATGAAAGCTGGGAAAACAGGAAAGAAAGAGCTCGCTCTCGGCTAACTTTTTCTGCTGGTGAAGCTGATATTGTGGATGCTTTTGATAAATTTAGAAAGAGTTTTTGGCAGTCTTCCGGATTCACGCCTCTGGCACAGCATATTATCGATTCTGAACTCAGCGCCAACAGAGAAGCGCCAGTTCGAGTAAAATTAGACTTCTGTGATGTTCCAGCTGCATATGCTTCGCAACTATCACAAAATCGATTCTTAATGAGCTGCGTTATGCAGGATCAAATAGCTTGCTTAGATGTTTCAAATGCTTTTATGGGTAAGCCTTGGCTTGGCACAAGAGTTGGAACTTCTGCCGACAAGAGTTTTAAATGTGAGAAAAAATTATATGGCAAATAAAATTATTTTTTGTTTGGTTTTGGTTTCATCATTGTGTTTTGCAAACGATGAATGCGAAGATGGGTTTGAATTGGTTGGAGAAGAATGTCTCCCAATGCAGGCACCAGAAATCCCTGCTATAGCTCAGGAATTTAACACGGGTTATGTCATTGGAGCAGCTGCTGCATCCGTTACAGCTGTTGGGACTTATTTAATTTATTATTTGTGCAATCGAAACACAAGACATGAACTTTCAGAAGTTGATGACTATTTAAACCAATTCGACAATATAGCGATAAAAACAGCCCCATGGCAAAACAATAACTTTTTAACTCCAGAAGAAATAGGAAGACGCATGAAAGAAGCCAGCGAAACTGCTGGTATTAAAGCGCTCAAAAATGTCAACCCTGCGAACCCAGAAGCACTAGGCAGAGCATTCGAAAAAATAAAAGATATCGCCAAGATAGCTGCCTTTTGGGGTGCATTCAATAATCCATCGCCTAGACGAAATCGCTAGCTTTAGAAATTCGCGAAATCATGTTAAAGTTTTTTTACTTATGCATCAGTTAAAAGAATCACGCGCCACGGTTGAAGATCTCATGGCCATGCCAGAAGACACTAAAGCAGAGCTTATTGACGGAGTTATTTATGCAATGGCACCTGTAGCAGCGAATCATTCTTTTACGTCAACGAAACTTGTTTCAAAAGTCAGTCTTTCTATCGACAACAAAAAGAAAAAAGGTCCCAGTGATATGGACTCCTGGGTGATCCTGGCTGAAGCTTGGACTGACTATGGAGTCTACAACTCTTTTGTGCATGATATTGCTGCATTTTCTAAAAAAGACTTGCCTGCTCTCCCAGAGAGAGGACCTATCATGGCTAAGCCAGTCTGGGTCTGCGAGATTATATCACCATCCAATTGGATAAATGATACGCAACGCAAAAGAGTTGTTCTTGAGAAACACCGGGTTCCCTATTACTGGCTCGTTGATCCCATCCGAAAAAATATCCAAGTATTTGAATTGAAAGATGGTGTCGAACACTATCAAATCATCCAAGCTGTTGAAAATGCTGATGGCGTTATGAAACTGCCTCCTTTTGGAGACCTGGAAATTGATTTGATGCAGATTTTTGATTACTAAAAACCCCTAATCCGCTTCCAGGTAGGCAAGTCTTTCACACGCAGCATGGTGTTGTTTTCTCGAACTTCTCCCAGTGGCGCATGCTCACCTCCGTAGGCATGCCCTGGATATAGAATCGTGCTGTCTGGCAGTGTACTAAGCCGCTGAGTAAGCGTTTCATACATTTGTTCAGAGTCACCGCCCGGCAAGTCTACACGTCCACAGCCCTGTAAAAACAGCGTATCTCCTGAAACCAAGCTGTCTTTCAGCCTAAAGCACATAGAACCCGGTGTATGCCCTGGCGTATGTAGAAGCTCGATCGAAATATCACCGACTTTAAAAACATCTCCGGATTCGTGTAACTCCAAGTCTGACTGAGATAAGCCTGTTACTTTTTTAACGCCCGGTGCTTCCAGTTTATGTACATGACACTTGCATGGGTTCAAAGCGATTAAGTCAGCTACGCCTTCAATATTCATCCCAAATGCGCTACCACCAACATGATCAGGATGATAATGCGTCGCCAATGCACCAGTGATTTTCATGCCATCTTGGGCTGCAATATCTAAGATTTCTTGGACTTCCCAGGCTGGATCCACAACAACACACTCATGCGTTTTTTTATCTCCAATCAAATAGATAAAATTTTCCATTTGAGAGGCAAAAGGGTTATTTACCCCAAAATCGCGTCCGCCTAAAAGCTGCTTAAAATAAAGCTGACTCATGGACTTAATCTATCTAAAGTTCTAGCAAAAGGAATTGTCTCTCGAACATGGTGTAATCCACAAATCCAAGCCACACACCGCTCAATTCCAAGCCCAAACCCCGCATGTGGCACAGAACCATAACGGCGCAGATCTAAAAACCATTCAAAATCTGCTTGGTTTAAACCGTGTTTTTGAATCTCAGCCAGCAACAAGTCTAGATTGTCTTCACGCTGCCCTCCCCCGATAATCTCGCCATAGCCTTCAGGAGCCAAAATATCCATGCAGTTTGCATAAGTTGGATCTTCTGGATTTTTCTTCATATAAAAAGCTTTAATAGCCGATGGGAAGTGAGTGACCACTAAAGGCCGATCATAAAGCTTGGTTAGTTCTGTCTCATGCGGTGCTCCAAAGTCTCCACCGACATCTATTTCCATGCCAAGTTCTTGGATTTTTTTAACCGCTTCGAGATAGTGCAATCTTGGAAATGGCTTACGTGTATTTTTTAAAATACTTAAATCGCGTTCTAAAATCTCGCTCAAATCTTTTTCATGTTTATTTAAGACGTGTTCGACAACATGACACAAGAAATCTTCGGCCAAGTTAATATCGCCTTTAAGATCCATGAAAGCCACTTCAGGTTCTACCATCCAGAATTCGTTTAAGTGACGTCTGGTCTTGCTTTTTTCAGCTCTGAAAGTAGGCCCAAAGCAGTAACTCCTACCAAAAGCCATACAGGCTGCTTCTTGATAGAGCTGGCCTGATTGAGACAAATAAGCTTTACGCTTATCAAACCACTGTGTTTCAAACAGCGTAGAAGTCCCTTCGCAAGCATTGGGTGTAAAAATCGGACTATCAACCAACAAGAAGTTGTTGTCGTCAAAATAATCTCGAACGGCTTTAATAATTGTCGCTCGGATGCGCAAAATCGTGTGCTGTCGCATCGATCTGAGCCACAGGTGTCTATGATCCATCAAAAACGCATCACCGTGTTCTTTTTTAGAAATGGGATACTCTTCTGAGCGTGTTACAACTTCAAAGCCAGTCACTTGAAGTTCATAGCCACAAAACGGAGCTCGGTCGTCTTTCTTAACCAAGCCTGTGACTTTAAGAGAAGACTCTTGAGGCAAGCTGGCAGCCGCTTCAAATTCGGTCTCTGAAACATCCTGTCGGCTCATGACAGCTTGAATAAAGCCAGTTCCATCACGAATTTGAAGAAATTGGATTTTTCCAGAGCCACGCTTATTGTAAAGCCAGCCGTTTAGGGTTACCGATTGCCCTTCATTATTTGAAATAGTTTTTATCATCTGAGGGCTTTCATAAACCATGGAACGAATGCGTCAACTCAATACCGGTGTCATCGAAGTTATTTGCGGTCCTATGTTTTCAGGCAAAACAGAAGAACTCATACGTAGACTTCGTCGTGCACAGATTGCCAAACAACGTGTTATTGTGTTTAAACCTCAAATAGATACTCGATTTGATGATGTTCAGATTGTCAGTCACTCAGCCCAAAAGATCGCTTCCATTCCTGTTGAAGACGCTGATGCGATGCAGCATTGCTTAGATCACTTGGATTCACCAGTTGATCTGGTTGGGATTGATGAAGCTCAATTTTTTGATGAATCATTGATTCCGTTTGTCGAAGGCTTAGCCAATTCTGGAATTCGAGTCGTGATGTCAGGCTTAGACCAGGATTCTAGCGGAAAACCTTTTGGACCTATGCCGCATTTATTAGCCATTGCTGATATCGTCACGAAACAATATGCCGTGTGCATGATCTGTGGATCTGCTGCTACAAAAAGTTATCGACTGCCTAGACAGACAGAAGAGCAGATTTTTGTAGGCGCTTCTGAAAGCTATGAAGCACGCTGCAGGCACTGCCATCAACGAGACGTATAAAATGCCGATTGATTCTGCTTACGAAAATTTGCCTTATAAAACGCCAGAGATCACACATCTTTACGGTCCAAATGTTCATATTCTAGCCGATCCGTTTTTGCTTTCACACCTGGCGTTCTTGTGCGAAGAAAAGACAACGCAACCTGCTATTAACAGCGTTGTGAAAGATCTGTATCAGTATTTGATTAAAGCCGTCTTAAACGGAGAATTTCCTAGAACTCAAACAACTATCAAGACGCGCATGTTTGAGCATTCGCCTCTGGGAGTTTGGTCCGGGCAAGTTCTAGACAGAAATATTAAGACCGTAACAGTTAATATTGTTCGAGCAGGAACACTGCCAAGCCAAGTTTGTTTTGATTATCTCAATAAAACACTCGACCCAAAAGGCGTCAGACAAGATCATGTTCTAATGTCTCGCATGACTGATTCTCAGGACCAGGTCACCGGATCTTACTTGGGTGACAGCAAAATTGGTGGTTCTGTTGATGATGCCATCATGCTTTTCCCAGATCCGATGGGAGCAACCGGCAGTTCTTTGGCTCAAGTAATTTCGCATTATAAAGCCAAGGTCCCTGGAAAACCGCGGAAGATCATCACGGTTAATTTGATTGTAACCCCTGAGTATTTAAAACGTATATACACAGACCATCCTGAAGTGATTGTCTATGCGCTTAGATTGGATCGAGGCGCCTCTTCTAAACAAATTTTAAAAGAAACACCTGGCCAACATTGGGACCAAGAAAGTGGTCTTAGTGATAAACAATATATTTTACCCGGCGGCGGCGGGTTTGGGGAGATTATGAACAATGCCTACTGTTAATGTGATGCTATCTTCGGAGCAAATTCAAACCAGAATTGCGGAGCTTGGAAAAGAAATTTCCAAACGTTATGAAAATTTAGAAGAACCTCTTGTTTTGGTGGGTGTTTTAAAAGGCTCATTTTTATTTCTAGCCGATTTGTGTCGACAAATTTCTGTTCCTGTTGAAATTGAATTTATTGGCGTCTCTTCTTATGGGGAGTCCACAAAATCTTCAGGCGTGGTTCAAATCACGCAAGACTTAACACGACCCATCAAAAATCGGAGTGTTTTGCTGGTAGAAGACATTGTAGACACAGGGCTTACAGCCAAGTATTTGCTCGACAATTTTAAAACCAGAGAGCCTTCAAGCGTTTCTTTGTGCTCTCTACTTGAAAAACCAGCCCAAAATAAAGGTACAATCAAAATTGATTTCTGCGGGTTTCAAATCCCAGATCAATTTGTTGTGGGTTTTGGGCTCGATTGGGCTCAGAAAATGCGTAACCTGCCTTATGTGGGGGTTGTGGAGAGCTAGTTATCGTGAAAATCGCACTTGTTCTTATTTTTTTGTCTGGCTCCACTTGGGGGATGAACGTAGAATTAGAACCTGCCGATCTCCCTATTGGCTATGTAACTCGGCTCTTAATCAACGAAGTCGCTTTTCCTGGAGAGCCTTTATATAAAAGCGAAGAAGATTCAAAACAAGCTATGTTTGAAATCTTGTGGGTGCTTGATAATCGAGCCCATCACCCTCCTCCAGGTTACACAGAATGGTTGATTGCTCGTACATCTTACAAAAATATTATCGATGTCATCACCGCTCCAAACCAAGTAGAAGACTTCTACAGAGGACCCAAAGGTCAACTTCTGACCGCATGGCGAGTCATAGCCCGTGTGGATTATTTGACCAGACTTGCCAATGAAGGCCCGATGGGTACTTTTGGCAGATTGCTTAACTATGCTCAAGATTTATCGCAAAGTTATTTTGAGAATCGACAAAAAGGCACAGATTTATTTGCTTCGCTCAGCCATGTTTATTCGATTCCTGTTACAGGTCGTGGATACGCATGGATGACGGAAAACTCGCCATTTCAGCCCGACGGTAATTTTTTAGCGATTCCTAGAAATATCAAAGGAGCAGCAGGCGGCAACCAGTTTTACACCCTGAGAAAGGTGATTCCATGAAAATTTTAGCTGCTCTGTTAATCGCAAGCTCGCTGAGCGCTTCTGTTCCCACTGAACTGACACAGACAGATTTCATATCTTCAGTAATGCGTTATGTGTATCTCTGGAGCGACTCCCCAGAGTCTTCTGATAAAATTTGGGTTCGTTTGGTGAAGATAAAGACAGACAAAGGGGATCACAGCCAGTTCGCAGAGATGTGGTTGCCTGCTCAAAAACTCTTGATTGACTTAAAAAAAGCCGATTACCAAGTACCTGAACGCAATTTAACCATGAAAGACAACGGTTTTAAAATTCGTTTAGTAAAGCATCTGCCAAAAGCCCCTGCTCCTATTTCGGGTTGGAAGGTTTTAGCCCTTCCAAGTAAAAAAAATCTAACCCAGAAACATGTCTTTCCAGACGAGACAGCCAAAATACAGCTCAAAAAAGCCCTAGGAAGCTACCCAGATACCGGCGAAGCCTGTTATATCGCACCTGTATCACAGGTTTCTAACGAACTCTGGGTTTTCTGCGAAAGCCCAAAGTTGGCCTTGCGTTTCTCAACAGATGTCAAACTGACTGACCCTCTGAGTGTCCATGCGATCGACTTAAATAAAGAGGGAATTCCTCCAGAGTGGGCGGGTCGTTTGCTTTACAACACGGTTATCCTTGGAGAAAAGTTAGATTTAGATTAAGTTCTGCATGGGAGTCATACTTGAAAGACGTTTTGCTATTTTCAAAATTAGGACGTCGTTTGAGTGACGTCAAAGAGAAAAGCTTAACCGCCTATCTGCTAGAACTTAGCGTCTCCATTGCAGAGCAAAATCACGATAAAACAGCCGGTTTAGTGAGAGAAATGACTCAATCTGATGCTGTCTTGCTGCGTCTCAAAACAAATATTTTTTCGCCTGCTTTATCTTTGCAAGATCAAGCTTTTTTGAAACAAGAGCTAATTCCTAAAGCAGGTCAGCATGCAAAGCTTAATTCGGTGCTCATCTGTTCGAATATTACTCTAGGCCGAGCTGAGATCAATGCTTTTTCGCCGATGGATCAGATGTTACTAGAAAAAATTTCGAAACACATTCATGAAGATCTCACTCGTCAAACTCAATATCAAGAAATCGTAAAAGATACTGTCACTGGTTTTTGGGGGCGCGAGATTTTTTTTGATTTTTTAGAACAAGAATTTGGCCGTTCACGCAGATACCAAGCGCCACTTTCGTTAATACTCATCGATATCGATGGCTTTTCAAGATTTACTCAGCCAAACCTAATCTTAACCAAAACAGCACACCGAATTAAAACAGAAATCCGTCAGGGAGATTTTATTGCTCGCCTTGCTGAGAATACTTTCGCTCTCGTACAACCTATGACCCAAGGTCAAAATGCTGCTGAATCTGCTTCAAGATTACTTTCTAAATTCAAACACTTACCGATATTAATTCAAGAGATACCTTTGCAAATTCATTTATCTATGGGTGTTGCGAGTTTATCAACTCAAGATGAACTATCGAAGTCTGTCTTAGAGCGTGCCGACAAGGCTCTCTCGGCTGCCAAACGCCTAGGTGGTAATCAGATTGTGATGTTTGATTAATTTTGTTATCAGCCCGTCTATGAAATCTATCTTGATCCCCATCGCCAATGGAAGCGAAGAAATCGAAGCTTGCACACTCATCAACGTTTTAAGAAGAGCTGGTTTTGAAATAACCGTTGCCAGTGTCGGTGAACTCGCAGTTATAGGCGCCAGAAAAATTAATCTGGTTGCTGATAAACTCTTATCCGATTGCAAAAGCAAAAATTATGACGGTATTTTTTTGCCAGGCGGTATGCCAGGAGCCACGAATCTTGCAAGCTCAACTCTCTTAATATCGATGCTTCAAAACCAAGCGAGCTCTGGGAAATTTTATGGTGCCATTTGTGCTTCTCCTGCCATTGTTTTAGCTGCCCATGGTTTACTAGATGGCAAAAAAGCCACCTGTTACCCTGGTTTTGAATCTCAGTTACCAGACGCAAGCCTGGCCACGCAGCAAGTAGTTGTTGATAAAAATTGCATCACAGCTCAAAGCCCAGGCTCTGCTCAAAAATTTGCACTCAAAATTATTGCTGTGTTAGACAGTGAACAATCTGCCCAAAAAGTGAGACAAGATTTATGTTAAATTTTTGCAAAAAAATCGGATTAGGAGCCATGCCGCTCTCGACAGAAGGCCGACCCACAGAGACTGATGCTTTGAAAGTAATTCAAACAGCTCTAGAGCTCGGTGTTGACTTTATAGACACAGCCAATGTCTATTGTTTAAGCGATGAAGACATCGGTCACAATGAGCGTTTAATTTCCAAAGCTCTCAAAAAATGGGAAAACAGAACTTTGGTGCGGGTTGCAACGAAAGGTGGTCTTGAAAGACCACAGGGTACTTGGACTCAAAATGCTCACCCGAAAGCGCTCAAACTGGCTTGTGAAAAAAGCTTAAAAGCACTGGATACCGAAAGAATTTTTTTGCACCAGTTGCATGCTGTAGACCCCGAAGTGCCACTCGAAGATTCGATAGGTACGTTTGTACGCTTGCAAGAAGAAGGCAAGATAGAGCATATTGGCCTTTCAAACGTCAATGTTGAACAGATTGAACGAGCCGGAAAAATTGCTAAGATAGAATCTGTCCAAAATCGATTTAACCCTTTGTGTCAGCTAGATTTTTATAACGGCGTCATAGAAACTTGTTTAAAACACGAGATTACTTATATTGCTTATAGCCCGGTTGGAGGTGGAGATGCCTATAAAGCCTTAGGCCAACACCCTACTTTGCTTGATATTGCCAGGAAATATGCTATGACTTCTTACCAAGTCATGCTGGCTTTTGCTTTAAGCAAAGGTCCTCATGTCATAGCGATTCCGGGAGCCTCTCATGTGGCGAGCATCGCAGATAGTATGAAAGCCTTAGGGTTGGTCTTGGAAGATGGCGACTTAAAAAGAATTAGTGAAATCGAAATGGTGGCTTAAATGGCAGAAAACAAAAAAGTAGACCCTCTTCAGTTTGATAAACGCGTGATGCATCGCTTCGTGCAAGAACGGAAGATAAGCCGCAAAGATGCAGAAAAATATCTTGCTGATCTTCCTGATATGAGTGCTCAAGGCGAAGACATTGCACCCAAAATCTATGGCGAGAGAAAAGGACATGCAGCTTAAAACCTGGCGACTTTGGCTGTCCTATTTAGGCACTGATTTCGCTGGTTTTCAAAAACAACCTGGCCTAAAGACGGTTGAATCTGCCGTACAAGACGCCATTGAACAGTTGACAGGCCAAAAGCCTGTTTTGACTGCTGCAGGCAGAACAGACGCCGGTGTGCATGCTCGCGGACAAGTGATTTCATGCAGTTTTGAAAGCCGATTTGACAGTCGCACCCTTCCGTTGGGTCTTTCTCATGTGACGGGTCCCGATATTTGTGTCTATCGCGCAGACGAGATGCCGGTCAACTTTGATGCCAAAAGGCAATCTGTAGGTAAACGTTATATTTATCGCATCAACAGACAAGGCTCTTTACACCCGTTTAATCGTCTGTTTGCCTGGGATGTCAGACAAAATTTAAATTTGAAAGCCATGCAAGAAGCAGCTGATTACTTGGTTGGTGAACATGATTTTGAAAGTTTCAGATCTGTTCACTGTGTCGCTGCCCATGCGAGGCGATATGTGTGGATGATTCGGATTACGCCCGAACTTCATATCGATATTCGCGGCAATGCTTTTTGTCATAACATGGTTCGTATTATCGTTGGAACTTTAGTTGATGTCGGTTTAGGCAAGTTAAAACCTGCCGATATTCAAACAATTCTAGAAAAGCGTGATCGAACCGAAGCGGGTCGTACGGCTCCGGCTCATGGGCTGAGCTTAGAAGAAGTTTACTACCCAGACAGCTTAGAGCACGCTGAAATCCCTGCTGGAGCTATTTTTCCTAGATATCCGGTCACCCAAGAGTCTTGGCCATGCTAGGCGTTGGAATTTTTGAGCTTCTCATGATTTTCGTGGTGGCTCTATTGGTTCTTGGCCCAGACCAGCTGCCTAAAGCAGCCAGAAGCTTAGCTAAGATGCTTTTTGAATTCAGAAAAGTCAGTGAAGACCTGCGTTTGACAGTCATGAGCGCAGACAACAAAACAGGTGATGATCTTGGACCTCAACAGTTACCCTTTCATGACTCATCTCTCTGATCTGCGCAAAGTTATCGTGCGTGCTTTGCTGGGGATTGGCGTTGGCTTGATTGTCTGTGTTGCATTCTCAGATAAGCTTTTAAAATGGCTCTCAGAGCCCATTCAAGAAGCCTTGGGTGGCAATGCCCACTTGGTTGTACTGGCACCCCATGAATATTTTTTTACTGAAATGAAAGCCGCTTTGATAGGCGGCGTTTTGCTCGCAACCCCTTGGGTTTTTTATCAAATATGGCTTTTTGTTGCGCCAGGGCTCTATAAAAACGAAAAAAAACTGGCATTCTTATTTGTTTTTTCAACTGCGTTTTTCTTTGTAGCCGGCGTTTTATTTGCGCAGTACTGTGTTTTTCCATCTGTTTTTAAGTTTTTTATTGGAACTCTGCCAAATTATATTCAAGGCCAGTACTCTATTGGGTTACTATTTTCTTTTTCGACCAACTTGCTTTTAGCCTTTGGGTTGGTTTTTGAGACACCAGTCTTGGTGTTTTTGCTTATTTATTTAGACTTGGTCGAACTCAAAACGCTTCAAGGCTACAGGCGCTATGTTATTGTCTTGGCGTTTGTTATTGCGGCTATTCTAACCCCTACCCCTGATCCGCTGACGCAAACACTGATGGCTTTGCCGATTATTGTTTTGTACGAATTAGGACTTTTTCTTGCTCGGTTGACCAAATTTCCACAAAATCAAGTTACTGACTTGGGATAGCTGATAAGGCTTTTCGATGTAATCATAATCGCGATTACTCTCTTCGCCCTCGAAACTGCTTAAAATAATAAGAGGCGTGTTTGTATTTTGTTCTTTTAATTTTGCAATACTTTCCCAGCTGTTGAGTAAGATCAAATCTGGCAGTGTATGTGTGATGAAATCTAAGCACTCCAATGCGTTTTCAACTTCGCTGACTTGATACCCAAGCGAAGCCAAGTGTTCAGCCAAGGCACGCCGGATGTAATGTTCATCTTCACATATTAAGATATGCATGATTTAAGCCTACTATATTTTATATAAAAATCCAAATTTCAAGATAAAGCGCTATGAGCAAGCATGTTGTTTTGTCTCTTATGGGCTTTACTGGGCTTACTGGGTTGCCACTCTGCCGAAAAATCCATTCAAATTGATGGTTCTAGTACTGTTTTTCCCATATCTGAAGCGGTTGTAGAAGAGTTTCAAAAAACAGTTCCAGGCAAAATTACCATTGGAGTGTCTGGCACGGGTGGAGGCTTTAAGAAGTTTTGTGCGGGCAATTTAAGCATTGCAGCTGCATCTAGAGCTATTTCAGACTCAGAAAAAAAACACTGTGCAGAAAACAAAATTGCCTATCGAGAGCTTAAAATTGCGTACGATGGCATCGTTTTGGTTGTACATCCAGAAAACAGCTGGGTTTCAGATATTTCACTGGAAGAACTCAAAGCCATGTGGGAACCTCAAGCTCAAAATCGTATTTTATTCTGGAATCAATTAAATCCAGTTTGGCCTAAAAAACCCATTCATCTGTTTGCTCCTGGAGTTGATTCTGGAACTTACGATTATTTCACCAAAGCAATCGTTGGCAAAGAACATGCTTCAAGGGGAGATATTACTTCCAGCGAAGACGACAACGTGCTGATTCAGGGAATATCAACAGATCCATTGGCTTTGGGATTTATTGGTTTTGGTTATTATTCTGAAAATCAAAACAAATTAAAAGCGCTGTCCGTCAAAGGCGTAATGCCTTCTTTCGAAAATATCCTCAATAAGAAGTATGTTCCTTTATCAAGACCCTTGTTCTTGTATGTGGCCGAAGAAAAACTCAAACAAAAAAAAGTTCGAGATTTCATTAACTTTTATCTTCACAATAGCGATTTACTCATCAAGGAGGTAGGTTATGTTCCTTTGGAACAGCAGTCTTCCCTTTAAGCTTTGCGCTTGGTTTGGAATCCTGATCACGACTTCTATTCTCTTGATTTTAGCAACAGAAAGCTGGATTTTTTTCAAACAGGTCTCTCTTTCTGATTTTTTATTCGATGGTCAGTGGACACCATTATTTGCTGAAAAGCATTTTGGAATCTGGCCTCTTTTAGCTGGGACTTTTTTAACTTCGCTGATTGCCATGTCAGTCGCTTTGCCACTTGGCCTCCTGGCAGCTGTTTACTTAAGTG
>JBAXMC010000007.1:0-29241 GCA_037134495.1 Myxococcaceae bacterium | reverse complement strand
ATTCACTCTTGATATCTGCTATCAACCGTAAGGTGGCGTCAAGTGCATATGCAGGGTATTTTGATTTAACTGAACAAGATCACCTATGTTTACGGGCTGTGAAGTCACAAGCCCAGAACCCTCATTTGAATAATAATTAATCGCAGGTGGTGCTTCATAGATTGATAAACTCTGAATACAGCCATTGAAATAATTCCAACTTCCACCATCCAGACCACCTCTACCACCAGTGAACCCGGTTCCTATCTGGTTATGAATTAGCCCTGCTGGATTCAATGGTGCGGTAGCCAAAGATGCGCCAACAAGTAAATCATCCACATATAACGTTACCGTGGTTAAATTCGTCGTTGCATCTGTCGCCGCAACCACTCTTGCAGTATGAAAGAAACCATCCGCCACTGAGTAGCTCGTACTAACACCCACATCTCCATCGTTTGTCCAAAGATCTGCCAAGAGATATCCATTGGTATCTGTGTATAGCAACGGAATAAAGGTACCTGGATTGAGTCCTGAATCTACGGTAAATTCTTGAAACCCAAGCAAAATACCACCAAACTGATTTGTTGCGAATCGGAGTTCAATAGTAAAATTGCTGTTAATATTCAGCAACAGATTATCCGGCAAGCTGATATAGCTACTTGTTCCGTCAAAACTCGCACATTGAACCGATTTCACAGTCCCAGGAGTAACACCATGATTAACGCCGTCATCATAACCAAGGTTAACTTGATTCTGGACGTTTATTGGTGAAGTACTATAGTCGTATTTAACCAACAAGCTCTGCCAAACTGCATACAGAGTTGTTGTCTGAGCCGATGGAGTAATCGTGGCCCCATCTGCATACTGAGCAGACCCACCTGAAGTCGTAGACCAACCTACGAATGCTGAATTTAACCTAGTGAAAGCGTTTGGAGAAATCGAAACGCTTTGATTTAAAGGAACCGACTCATTTGGCATAGTTCCTGTGCCGCCATTTGGATCAAATATAATCACTGAACCGGTATCGCCATTAGAGGGGGTAGATGAGGCGGGAAGGCCTGCGCTTTCATTAACGCCATTCAAAATGTTCGTGATGGTAGTGACGCTGCCAGCTCCAGTAGCGGCAAGCTGAACAATCGCGTTGCAGAATTTCGGAGCAGCTGAACAGGAGCTGCTTGAGCAACTACCGCCCGAACTAGACAACTCTCCCGCGCACTTAATCATCGTCACAGCAGGTTCATTTTGAGCACCCGTAATCGTCATGGCCGCAGCAACACTTCCTAGGAACTTTTGATAGCCCTCATCTGCTTTACCACTTTGTCGATTGTTGAGTGCCTTGAGAAGCAATGGATCGATCACTGCAATTTGTTCAGGCGTAAACGGTGCGCCTAAAGAAATAGCAACGCCAGCGGAAGCAAAAAAGGTTTTTGCCACTAACATCTTTGATTTGGAAGTACTGTTCAGACAAGAGTTAAAGTTTGAGCTTTCAAGCAGATCTAAGTCAATCACTGCGTGCTTCGAAATAGGCGCATAGTGTTTCCCTAAACAATACATCAGTCTTTTAGCCTGATCACCCGTCATCGTTGAATTTTGTGCCGATAGATTGTTTGAGGACGTTCCCGAGCATCCAACCCATAAACTCATCACTGAAAGCAGTAAAAAACCAAGAAATCGATTCATAAGACACTCCCCCTGTTTGAGCCGTTACTAGATCATGCTAACAAAACTTAATACTAAGGCACAAGCGTCATAGAAATTAAAACGACATAAAATCTAACACGAATAACCACCAGCCCTCTGTCTTGACAGACCCCAAAAATCTTGGAATAAGCCATGAATCAATAAAAGACCCGGTCATAACGGCCATTTCGGCTGTTTCCAGGGTGTCTTCACAAGGTGAAAAACATGGCTCTTCGTCCTAAACAAGAAATCGTCGCTCAATTCGCTCAACATGCTTCAGACACTGGATCTCCAGAAGTCCAAGCAGCGTTGCTCACTGACCGAATTAACCACTTAACTGACCACTTTAAAATACATGAGAAAGACCACCACTCCCGCAGAGGACTTCTGCAAATGGTTTCTCAAAGACGCCGGCTCGTCAAATATTTAAGCCAACTTGATCACGCTCGTTACAAGAAACTGATCGGCGCTCTAGGATTGCGCAAATAATTTATGGACCACAATAGCAAAAAACATTTTCTGGCCAGTGCCTTAATTGGCGATGCTCCCATGACTTTCGAAGTGGGCAAAATCGCCAAACAAGCTTCAGGCGCTGTCTGGGTTCGTTGGGGCGACTCTATCGTTTTGGTCACCGTTTGCGGTAGCACCAAACCCAAAGTAGGCATCGACTTTTTTCCTCTAACTTGCGAATACATCGAAAAGGCCTATGCCGCGGGTAAAATCCCAGGTGGCTTTTTTAAACGTGAAACCAAGCCCAGAGATGCCGAAATCCTAAACGCTCGTATTATCGATCGTTCGATTCGCCCCCTCTTCCCAGAAGGCTTTCATAACGAAGTCCAGATTATTGCGACTGTCATGTCTCATGACGGTGAACATGATACAGACATCATGGCTTTGTGCGGTGCTTCGATGGCATTGCATGTAAGCAACTTGCCTTTTGCAACCGACTCGGGCCCCATTGCTGGCGTTCGAGTCGGCCGCGTAAATGGCCAGTTTGTAGCCAACCCAACGCTCTCTGTTATGGCTAAAAGCGACATCGATATGATGGTCGCTTGCTCTAAAGATGCCATTGTCATGGTTGAAGGTGGCGCAGACCAAGTGTCTGAAGCTGACCTAATTGACGCTCTTTTCTTTGCTCACACAGAAGCCCAAAAAGTGATTGCCGCTTGTCATACCATGCGCGAACACATGGGCGTAGAAAAACTGACTTTTGAAGCTCCCGCTAAAGACGCCAAACTTTTCAAACGCGTTGAGAAAGCTGCTGTTAAAGCTGGCTTAGAAGAAGCTCTGGCTATTGTCGAAAAACTCGATCGTTACCAAGCTATCGCCGATGCCAAAGAGAAAGCTTTAGAAGGCTTTTCTGAAGAAGAAATGCCACTGGCTGCTGATTATTTTGGCGATGTTAAATCAAGCATGATGCGACTCGGTGTCCTAGATTCCAAAAAACGCATGGATGGTCGTGGTTATGAGCAAATTAGACCGATTTGCGCTGAAGCAGGTATTCTGCCCAGAGCTCACGGATCTGCTTTGTTTACCCGCGGTGAAACACAAGCGATTGTCAGTGTAACGCTTGGTACGCAAGACGATGAACAACGAACCGATACCCTCCTGGGCGAGTCGACTCGTAAGTTCATGTTGCACTATAACTTTCCGCCATTCTCTGTTGGAGAAGCTAAGCCACTCAGGGGCACTTCTAGACGTGAAATTGGTCACGGAGCTTTGGCTGAACGCGCTGTTGATAAAATGGCCGATCAAGGCGATGACTTCCCGTATACCATTCGAATCGTTTCTGAAATTACTGAATCCAACGGTTCTTCATCTATGGCTTCTGTCTGCGGTGCAACTCTTGCGATGTGGGATGCTGGTATTAAGCTCAAAGCGCCTGTAGCAGGCATTGCGATGGGTTTGATTAAAGAAGGCAAACGCGTAGCGATTTTGAGCGATATTTTAGGTGATGAAGACCATTTGGGCGACATGGACTTTAAAGTCTGTGGAACTGAAACAGGTGTTACAGCCATTCAAATGGACATCAAGATTGATGGCCTATCTCGCGAAATCTTAACCAAAGCTTTGGAACAAGCTCGCGATGGTCGTTTGCATATCTTGGGTGAAATGAAGAAAGGCCTGTCTGAAGCTCGTGCTGAGCTTTCGGAGCATGCACCACGCATTACAACTCTGCGTGTACACCCAGACAAGATTCGAGACATCATTGGTCCAGGTGGCCGCGTGATTCGTGACATTGTCGCCAGAACAGGTGCCAAAGTCGATATCACTGATGATGGAATCGTACGCATTGCAGCCGTAGGTTCTGAAAGCCTCAAAAAAGCAATGCGCATTATTGAAGATATCACCAAAGAAGCCGAAATCGGCGTTGTTTATCGAGGCTTAGTGAAACGCTTGATGGACTTTGGTGCTTTCGTAGAACTATTTCCCGGAACCGAAGGTCTTTGCCACGTATCCGAATTGGCTGACACCCGTGTCAATCAAGTCAGCGATATTTTGCAAGAAGGCGACGAAGTCAACGTTGTGGTTTTGGCCATCGACCGTGAAGGCAAAATTCGTCTCAGTCGTAAGCGTGCAATAGGTAAAGAACCTGGTGAAAAAATTAATCTATCTTAATTTAGTTTTCTTAGCTCTCAATTCGCTGGCTCATACAGAGCCAGCTCCGGATTTTCGTTTGGTTGTCACCGGCGGTCTTTCGGGAGTACACCAAGGCAACGAAGCCTTCTACGATTCTCCGTTATTTCGACTCGGGAGTTCTTGTCCTGTTAAAATTGAAAATGCTGTATTCAAAGCTTATTCAGCCAAAAACACACTCTATTTTTCAGATGCTCCGATTGATTTAAATCAATTAATCGAAGCGATTCCCGAGGCTCCTGTCAAAAATTTTTTGGCCTTGGATGCTTCACAGCTTTTTGGTGTTAAAGCAGCTGTTGGAGAACTGCTCAATTTTGAGCAAAACGCCATCAGGCGTGAACTGGGCGGCATCACCAGTAAGACTCAATACGAAGCGGTTAAAATAGGCGAACATTGGGTTTACGCAGTCGATTTTTCACTAGAACAGTCTGGCGTTTATTGGCCATCAAAATTAGATGAAATCAAATTTGTAAATGCTGTCTCTGCCACGGATTCTAAAAACCAAAAATTCTACTTTTTCCCACGTGATTTCAGATCTACTCAAAAGACTTTTGAATTGGTTGATAAACTGCTCAAAAATGCTTCAGGAATCCCAACTCGTTTTGTTGATCTAGGCAATGCACTGACAGGCAGCGATCATGAAAATCTGAGTACAGCCATTGAGATGAGCCAGCTGCTTCAATCTAGAAACCCTGCTGCCCTTGCTCTAGGGCGTTACGACCTCAATATTCTTTCTGAATTACCAGACCAGACCCCTTATATCGGAGCTCTCGCAGGCAAAAACGCACCCCCTAATTCAAAGCGTGTCAGAATCGGTCAGAACGAAGTCCGTTTTCTAGCTGTTGGAGAAATCTCAGATATCGCTTCAGGCTTTTTGGGAGAAGATCTCAAAATTTTAACAACTAGACAGTCTATCGAACGTATCAAATACAAAAAAAATGATTTGGTCATCGCTCTTAGCGAAAATCGGGATTCTGCAGCAGAAGCCATTGAATACCCCATTTTAGACATGGTCTTGTCACTCTCTAAAGTCCGCGGTGGTTCTCTGCCTGCCAGTGATGATATCGATTTAGAGGGCAACAAAACCCTTGGTGTGAGAACGGTTGCACCGCTGGTACGAATTTCTTCATCTGATGTCAGCGAAATTTCTGTCTGGATAAACAGTCCAGGTCAGATTAAACGTATTTTAATCAAGCGCCACCCCATTGTTGGCAGCGTTTCAACTCAGAGTTCTTTTTATACCAACGTATTGCCTCAAAAAAACTGGCAAGAAACTGATTTCCAGACTCTGCTTTCTAATATCTTGCTCAATGCTCACCCCAATGCAGAGCTCGTAATCATAGAAAAACGGATTCCTACGACACCGATAGACACGGGCCTCCCCATGCCACTGGCTGAGAATCTCATTGCTCCGCAAAGCCGCGGCATCGAAATTACGCTCGGTGGAACTTATGTTAAGCAAATCCTAAAAGCCATTTCAAAAGACCAATTTGACTTACCTGTAACTGTCACAAACACACTCGAACGGGAAGTTTCAGAATCAGAGACTTATAAAATTGTCGTCAGCGAAAAAGTCCTGGCTGCTATCAGTGACTTTATTGCGAGAGAGAGTCTTTTTGCTTCGAGCAGCAACCCTTCTGCTTCACTACAAGCAGCTCTGCAAGAGAGCAACAAAGAAGCTCATAAAATCTTGGCACAGCTGCGACCAAGAGAAAATAAAAGCTCTGACTCACTCGATGACCGCTACCAACTTTTAAAATCTTCGCCTTCTATGTTTGAGCTGGTCCGCCAAGGTATTTTAGAAAAAACACCGTTAGAAATCCGTCCTGAGCGCTCTGTCTTACTGTTTGATATCAGCGAACTCGATATTGGAATCAAAGGTAATGCAGTGAATGATAACTTATTGCAGTGGCAAGACCAGGCGAATGCTAAAAACAGCAAAGCAACCTTTGATGAAAACCGCCTCAGGGATCCTGGCTATTTTAATCTTTTATTTAACACCAAGATTGGCCTCTATTATCTCATGCCAAAACTTGAAACTGGCTTAATAGGCTCTATTAAATACTACCAGAATAAACAAGATGGAGACAAACCTAATCAAAAACCGCAGAAAGACTCCGTTAAAATCGAAGCGGAAGCTCGTTTTCCTATACAAGCTTACGTATCGCCACTCACCAGGCTCACTTATGATACTCAGCTTTGGCCCAATTCGATCCTGACAAATCTCCCTGAAGGTGAGTGGCCACGTCGCGTGCATGACATGAGACTCTTTTTAGGCGTCTCGAAAAAGCCACGTCTCGGTTATGAATTATTCAGAGTTGGCGCTCTACTCGGTTATGATTTTAGCCGAGATACTTTTAGTCAATCTTTCGGAGCCGGCTTTGAACTCGGCGGCGCCTATCGCTATAATTGGAAATATTTCGGCTTTAAAATTGAATCTAACTTCAGAAAACTTTTCCCGATTGTGAATAATCCAGATGCAGGCAGAATGGGGATTGTTTGGCTCACAGATGCCAGTGTCAGTGTTCCGATTATTGCTGGTTTTAGCGCTACAGCCATGGCCAACTTGAACATCGGCGAACGCATGGATAACCCTTGGCACTATGGTACTGGCTTTGTTTTTGGTTTGGCCCTGTCTTACGGCAATCGGCTTAAATGGCTCATATAAATGATCGTGAGCTCTTTTTAAGGGCTGTGAACGACCCATCCCTAATTGCCTATAAATCTGAGCCTATCCCTAAAAGTCAAAGACAAAAAAAACGCCCTCAAAAAGATTACGAAGCGAGCTTAGATTTGCATGGCCTAACAGCCGATAAAGCGATTGCGCGGGTCAAAGCTTTCTTATTAGGTTGTGTAGAACGCCAAAAAAAACGTGTTTTGATTATTCATGGCAAAGGCAGCGGTGTACTGCGGTATGAAGTCAGAAGTTATTTGGGTGCAAGCGACTTGGTTGCTCAAGTCAAAGATGCTCCAACCAAATTGGGCGGTGAAGGTGCTGTTTTGGTTTTACTTCGCGCCGCAACTGCCCGGCATGTCTAAAAGCTCTATGTCTTTGGTCGCTTTGTATTCAAAATTTTTAGCGGCTATTTTGTGATTAAACCGGCTTTTTTCAAACTTGAATTCGTTTTTATTGCCATCTGAGTCTATCAAAGTTGTTTGTGTGACTCTGGAAGTTTTGGGCTCTGTGACTAAAATCAGCTGTTCAAAGACAGGATTCTTGACTTTAGGCGTTAGAATTAACTCTTTGTTTTTGCCTGTTGTGATTTTAAATTGGTCGGTCAGCCTGCCTTTACCGCCTAGAAAAACAAGAGAAGCTGTGAGAGCATCACTTTGGAAACAACGATTGATATAAGCGATTTTATCTTCGGTCTCGACCATCCAGAGTGTATTTTTGTTCAAGATAAAAGACTTTGGGTGAGGTGTTTGGTAATCCCAGCGCATCTTACCTGGTTTTTGATAGCTTAAAGTGCCTTCACTCGTGTCTGTGCGGTCGAAGAGCTTGTTCCAATAAGTTTGTTTGAAATGAGCTTCAAAAGAGAAGGTCTTGTCATAAACAGACTGAAGCCCAGCCAGAGTAGGCCAGGCTAAAAAGAGAGATACGAGAAAGAATCGCATCCCTCTATGAAAGACTAGATCTCGTCTTTTGGCAAGTCAGCAGCAGGTGCAGCTGGTGCAACTGGCACTTCAGGGATAACTTCTGGAGCAACTTCAGCAATAGGAGCTACTTCGAACTCAGGAGTGTTTTTTGCCCGTGATTCCATGATTTGATCCAAAAGCATGCAATCTTCTCTGACAGCTTCCCAGTCTGCAAGATGAGCTTGCATTTTTTTGCATTTTTGATGATCAGCCGCAAAACTCTTTCCTACGAAATTGTCCGAGAAAGCTGACACTGAAAGCACCAAAGAGAACAATACTAGATTTTTTTTCATCGTCGAGACTCCTTTTTTTTTGAACGATACAGCGACGAGAAACACTGTCTAGAGGGTTAAGAACTTTCGCCAAGAAAAAGTCTCAATGCCTAATGAATAATTATTCGATTACGGTGGAATAATCAGAATAATGTCAGCCTTTCAGGCCTCACGGTTGAGAGAGAATGGGGTGCTGCGCGTGCATATTTAACCCAGCCCCACGCAATCCGCTGCGCGTCTTGCTATGGCTGGGCTATTCAATATTTCGGCTACTTTGTAGCCTTGGGTTTTGATAATTTGATATTAAGACTTTAAAAAACAGAGACAGATTAGAGAATCTTTGTTTGCGGAAGGAAATATTAACGCCACGTTAAGGCTACGAAGTAGCCGAAATATTGAATAGCCCAGCCATAGCAAGACGCGCAGCGGATTGCGTGGGGCTGGGTTAAATATGCACGCGCAGCACCCCATTCTCTCTTAACCGTAAGGCCTGAAAATATAATCAAGTCAATTGCTTAAATTCAAAACAACGGGCTTCAATCTCATGCTTTTCAAGCCTTTTGATGCGATCAAAAGAAAAGTCTTCGATCGCAAAACTGGCCATGACACTGCCCATCACCATGGCTTCTTTGAAACTCTCAAAATCTGATTTTCCTGTTTGGTCTAAATAACCCATAAATCCAGCAGCGAACGTATCTCCTGCACCTGTAGGGTCATAAAGATCTTCTAAGGGGAAAGCAGGCGTAAAAAAGCAACCTTGTTCATGGAACATCAAAGCGCCATATTCTCCACGCTTCACAATGATGGTTTTGGGTCCCAAAGCTTGCATCTTTTTAGCTGCTTTGACTGTGTTACGTTCAGCTGCCAGCTGTCTAAGTTCTGATTCGTTGATAAACAAAATGTCTATTTGAGAGATCACTTTTTTAAGCTCAGCATTCTTGCTTTCGATCCAAAAGTTCATGGTATCAAGCGCTACTAATTTTGGGTTTTTCACCTGTTCCAAAACTTGAAGCTGCAAAACAGGATCAATATTTGCTAAGAATACTATTTCAGCTTGTTTGTATGGCTCAGGCAATATCGGGTTAAAACTTCCAAAGACATTGAGTTCTGTTTTAAGAGTCTGAGCTTCGTTCAGATCATAACCGTAGTTGCCTTGCCAATGAAAAGTCTTGCCTGGGCTTTGTTGCACGCCAGCAATATCGACACCTCTAGATTCTAAATATTTAAGATGATCTGCAGGGAAATCTTCTCCTACAACTCCAACCAACTGAATCTTGGTGAATAAGCTGGCAGTCATGGAAAAAAAGTTTGCTGCACCCCCTAAGGCACGATCACACGTTCCAAAAGGCGTTTTCACAGAATCAAAAGCGATAGAACCGACGACAAGTATGCTCATAGCCGCGCATAAAAGCACAGTTTTAAAAAAAATATTAGACCTTGAGTTGAATTTCAGTTTGGAGTCATTTTAGGATCAGGTTTCTAGGAAAGGAAACTAACATATGAAAATTCGACTTTTCGCAAAAACACTACTCGCAGTTCTTCTTTGTTCATCGTTTGCAGTTGCTCACGAAGGTGATGCAGATCGCCAAATCTCACGTGAACGCAGAATGGCTTTCTCAGTTGACCCATTGATCTGGACAGCTGGTAACCTAAGCTTCCAATACGAAGTGAGCCTCAATGACCGTTTGTCATTGAACCTCCCTTTCAAAATTGGATTTAATAAAGCTGTATTCAACAACACTTACGCAGGTACTTATTTCGCACCAAAAGTAGGTGTAAAATATTACGTAACAGGCAAAGCAACTCACCAAGGTTTCTATGTGAACCCATTGCTCGGTTTGTTCGTTGGCAAATTGGATGCCGTCAATGGAGTGCAAGCTGACAGCAACGCTGGCCTAACTTATGGCTTTAGATTCGGCTATGCTTGGAACATCTGGCATGGATTCTGGATGGATTCATACTTTGGTTACGAAACCATGGCTTGTAGCTTCAATAGCGACTCAAACAGCAACTCAAATGGCGCTAAGACTCGCAGTGATCTGCCACTTGACAACAATGGTTTCAGCACTAAAAATAGCGGCTTTAACGCTGGGATGATGATCGGTTACAACTGGTAATCGCTTGGATCGCCTAAACCCGGGCAGCCTCCCAGAGGTCGTCCGGGTTTTTTCATGGGCAAACCTCACCCCTAACCCCTCTCCAGTTGCTGGAGAGGGGCCGGGGGTGAGGTCAGTCGTTTGACAGTTTGCCTTGACGATGACAAATGTCCCCGTCATGCCAGTTGTACAATCAGTTCTTGTAGCAATTTGTGTGAGCGTAACGCTCTATTTCACGCTTTCAGCCCTCAGACGCATCGTTGTTATGATTCGCTCTGGCGCCCCTGAAACACTCACACATACTTGGCAAGACAGAGCCAGATCGGTGCTTGTTAACGTATTCGGCCAAAAAAAAGTCTTAGAAGACAAAAAATATGGCTTCATGCATTTTTGGTATCTCTATGGTTTTTTAATCCTAGGCATCGGACACATGGAGCTCGTGCTATTCGGGCTTACTCGTTTTCTAGAAGTGTTTGGTTTACAAGCCTTTTTGTATCGAAATTTTCTACCTGAATCTTTGATTCAGCTCTATGAGTTCAGCCAAGATTTCATGGCCTTTGGAGTCGTTCTAGTCGTTGCGATTGCGCTTTATCGCCGTATGACAGGCAAAACAAAACGCCTCATGCCGAGATCAGCCGATGCAGAGACGATACTATGGATGATCGGCGCGCTTTATGTCAGTTTTTTCTTGTTTGTGGGCAGCGAGACTTATCTGCGCATGGAAGCCGGTGAACTCCCTCATGCTTGGCTTTGGTATCTACCCATAAGCTCACTTGTAGGCATGCTCATTCATGGGCCGATTAATCCTGTAGCTTACTGGATGCATTTAGGGATTTTTCTCGGCTTTGCCATGTATATCCCGAGGTCAAAGCACATGCATTTACTTGCTGCCGGGCCCAATATTTACTTTAGGCACTTTGGTGCCGTTGCAAAACCAGCAGTGATAGACTTCGAAAAATCAGAAGAATTTGGTGTCACCAAAGTCTCTGGCCTTTCTTGGAAAGCCATTTTAGACACGTTTGCTTGTACAGAATGCGGCCGCTGCGATGCTGTTTGCCCAGCAAATCTTACTCAAAAGCCACTCAAACCTAAAAAAATCTTGCACGATCTCAAGATGAATATTCGGGGAGGCGAAAAAATAGATTTATTAAATAGAGTCACAGCTGAATACACGACAGATTCAAAAATTCATTTAGATGAGCTGTGGGCTTGTACAACTTGTGCAGCTTGCGTTGAAGTCTGCCCTGTTTTAATCGACTCTGTTCCTACAGATTTGATTCAAATGCGCCGCAACTTGGTCATGATGGAAGCCAAAGACTACCCTAAAGAACTTAATTCTGCTTTCAAAGGCATGGAAGTTCAAGGTAACCCCTGGGGAGTCGGTCAAGACAAGCGCGCTGACTGGACCAAAGAACTGAATGTTCCTCTGATGGCCGATCAAGGTGATCGCGAAGTGGAGTATTTGTTTTGGGTAGGTTGTGCAGGTGCTACAGACGACCGAGCTAAAAAAATCCAACAAGCATTGGTACGCATTTTGAAAGCTGCCAACGTAGATTTTGCGATTTTAGGCTGCGATGAAAAATGCTCAGGTGACCCTGCGCGCCGCATGGGCAATGAGTATGTCTATGACACGCTCGCTAAAGAAAATATTGAGACTCTGAGAACCAAGAGATTTAAGAAAATCTTTGCGACCTGCCCGCACTGTTTTAACCAGCTCAAAAACGAGTATCAAGATTTAGGTGGGCACTACACGGTTCAGCATCATACAGAGTTGATTAACGAGCTACTCAAAGACAAAAGAATCCCGTTAGACAGCAAGAAACAAATCACAGAAACCATTACCTTCCATGACCCCTGCTATTTAGGACGTTATAACAAGCAATATGACGCTCCTAGAGAAAGTCTGGTGGCCATTGGTGCTAAGACTGTGGAAATGTCGTTTAGCAAGCAAAAGAGCTTCTGCTGCGGCGCAGGTGGCGGGCGCATGTTCATGGAAGAAACCATCGGCAAACGCATCAATCATGAACGCACGGATCAAGCCATGGCTACAGGAGCAACAACCATTGCTACCGGCTGTCCGTTTTGTATGACCATGATGTCAGACGGTGTAAACGATAAAGGCGTTGGAGAGCAGATCAAAGTGAAAGACATTGCGGAGATTGTGGCGGAGCAATTGGCCTAATCAAATCACAAAAAAAATCCATGAAACCCTCTCGATTTCATGGATTTACTGCGATCAGAAGACGGTCTTATTTCTCGCCGCTAAGTGCCGTAAATCGCTTATTCAGCGCAGTGACAGCAAACAACCAAACAGCAATCACACCGATCATAATGGCGGCAGAATAAGGAGCAATCACAGTAATAGGTCCGATAAACGCAAACATAATTTGCTGCATCAATGAACCACCGGACTTACCAAGTCTCGCACCAACCACGTCAACCGCTGCCTTACCCTTAGACTTAGATTCGTCATCGAGCGGGATATAAGCCATTTCTTTGGTGGGATCGAACAAAGCATATTTGGTGCTCTTGCTCAAAACGTTTTGGGCAAAACCAAACCAAACGCCTAACATCAAGGGTGTCATACCCAGGAACATCGCAACAGGGGCAAAAAATGCAGGGAAGATCATGCAAGCAAAAAACAAAATACCGGTGAGTCCCAGAATCCAAGGAGTTGCTAGGGCGCCGCGTTTCCAACCAAACTTACGAATAATCGAACTGCCAAACAAGATCACCAACACTGTTGCAAGCCCAGTGGTCATAGTCATTGAACCCATGAACGCGTTATAATCGTTCTTGATTGGGAACTGCAGTTTCATCTGGTTCTTCCACGCCACTTCAACCAAGTTGATCGAAATACCGTAAGCAATCACCAAAACAGCAATCAAACCTAAATATTTAGACTTGAGCAAAAATTTAAAACTCTCGCCCATGGTTAGTTTAGGCTTCGATTTCTTTTTAGGAGCCGCATCTGCATCTGTCTTCATCATGGCAGGATCAACCAAAACAAAGCGATTTAAGTAAGCATAGGTTAACAAAACAATACAACCTGCCGCAACAACAGTACCCATGAGATAGTTAAGTGACATTTGCCAAGGGTCTACTCCTGGAGCAGCTGTTTTACCTAAATTCGAAAAATACATGGTCAAGTAGCCTGCTAAAATATTCGCTACGTTACCAAGCAAGTAAAAGTGAGCATAAAAACGCTTAGCTTCCGAGACTTTGGTAACATCGTTGGCAAACTGCCAGAACATCAAAGTCAAAACCACACTACCCCACAATTCAGCCATCGTATAAAACAGAGAATAGGTCCAATATTTGTAAATCGCAGCCAAACCTTGCAGACCCACTGGTAACACAGAAAAGAGCCAATCAGCACTTTCGACTGGATGCAACCAATGACGGCTGGGATACAAAACCAAGGCAAACAACATGAAAAAAACCAAAAACGGCGTGACAATTGTGTAAAACAAAGCTTGCTTCGAAAGAATATTGCTGAGTTTTGAATAAATCAAAAAGAAGATAAAAGCAGAAGGAACAACCACCCAGAACTTCAAAAACGTAATGGTCTCTGAACCAGCTTCGGTCACAATCAGAGCATCTTTGATATTTCTCACGATGGTATAATTAAAAATGATGAACGCAATCATCAACATCATGGGCATAAATTTCTTATGCTCGCCTCGTTGGATCGGCCATAAGAATTGCTTGAGGGTACTGAACATTTTCACTCCTATTTAAATTGATATTAAAACAACCGGACGGACAATACAGGATTATTCATTTTTTTCAAGAGCTTCGCGTACTTGCTGCATGAGGAATGGAAGTTCTTCGCGCTTTAGACCAGCCGTCTCAATCGGATGACCCAAAACCACTCGAATCGTTTGGTTAGGCAAAACTTTTAACGTATCTGATGGCAAGGCTTTGGCTGCACCTTCAATAAAGACAGGCACAATAGGAACTCCTAGAGCCAGTGCAACATGAAAACCACCTTTTTTAAGTGGCAAAAGCTCCAAACTGCGACTGCGTGTCCCTTCTGGAAATACCCAGATGCTCATGCCTGCTTTAAGCTGACTCTGAGCCTGACCCAATTGCTCTTTAGCTTTTCTAATATTCTTGCGATCAATCGGGATAAACCCTGCTCCAGCCATCGCGCTTCCAAAAAATGGGATTTTGAACAAACCTTGTTTGGCAACCATTCGAACAGATTGCGGCGCAGCCTTGAGTGCGACCGGTATATCTAAAATAGATTGGTGGTTTGACATGTACACATACGAACGGTGAGGATCAATTCGCTCCAAATGTTCTACTTCTAATTTCGTATGGCTGACCTCAAGTAAACGGCTTGCGAATTTTATGACATGCCTATCTGACATTTCACGATTCACGCCTTTGAATAAAGCTTCAACAAGAAATAAAATACTTTGGCTGATACCAACCCAAATCAGGCCGAAGCCATAAAACCAACTAGCTTTAGAATCTGTCTGTTGCATCGAGTAAGACCTCTGTAATTCCGGGTTCACCCGCTGAATGACCCGCATCGGCAATAATTTTAAGTTCTGCTTTAGGCCAAGCTTTGACCAAGTCATATGCACTGCGCACAGGGCATGGCATATCATAACGCCCTTGAGCTATCACAGCGGGTATATGAGCGATTTTTGAAATATTTTTAAGCAACCAGCCATCTTCTTCAAAAAAGCCTTTGTTCTTGAAATAATGATTTTCAATGCGAGCAAAGGCATGTGAAAAATCATCTTCAGCAAAACGCGAAATAAAATCGGCATTTGGAATTAATTTAGCCGTGCGACCTTCCCAGACACTCCAAGCCCTGGCTGCTTCTGAAACAATATGTTTATCTAAGCTGGTAAGGCGTTTATGATAGGCTTCTAGCAAATTATCATGTTCTGATTCTGGGATTGGCTTTAAGAAATCATCCCAAGCGTCTGGGTAAATTTCGCTGGCTCCAAACTGATAAAACCAATTAATTTCAGAGCGCCTCAGCAAAAAAATCCCGCGTAGAATTAAACCGAGTACAACTTCCGGGTGCGTTTCAGCATAAGCAAGAGAGAGCGTAATCCCCCAAGAACCTCCAAACACATGACAACGTTCTATACCCAGCATTGTTCTAATTTTTTCAATGTCCGATACTAAATCCCAGGTCGTATTTTGCTCTAGACATGAAAACGGCTTAGATTTCCCACAGCCTCGTTGGTCAAATAAAATCACGCGCCATTTATTCGGATCAAAATAACGTCTATTCTTGGCATCAATGCCTCCACCGGGACCGCCATGCAAGAACACGATCGGTTTGCCTTTCGGGTTACCTGCTTCCTCGACGTACAACGTATGAATATCTGAGACAGGGAATTCAAAAGTGTTAAACGGTTCAATTTCTGGGTACAGACTTCGCATCTTTGCTTTTAAGCATACTTTGACACCGTTCAAAATAGTTTTTTTGCCCTATTTCAATAGATTCCAGCATGTTCTGAATCACCTGAGGGTCTCTTTTAGACATATACCGATGTATCAAACCTCGATTCAGGGCTTGGATTGCTATTTCCTCATCCTTCCCTGTCAATAAAATGCGCTCTGCATGCAGAGATGGGATCTGTTCAAAAACCTCAAGTCCCGTCATAACAGGCATCATGTAGTCCATGAAAATAACGCCGATGTTATTATTTTTTTCTTGAAGACATTTTAAACTTTCCAAGGGATCTGTCATGAACAAATAAGGGCCTTTCTCGGGAGGAAGAGTGAAGGAGAGAGCCGATAAAAAATCCTCCTGATCATCTACGAATAGTGTTACTGGATTCATTCTTTTAAACTCTCCACAACAGGGAAAACTATTATAAACTCCACGTATTCATCTTTTCTAGAATAACAACGAATCTGACCACCAACAGACTCAACACATTGTTTACAAAACGCAAGCCCAAGACCATTGCCTGTCTTTTTGGTTGTGTAAGAAGGTTTAAAAATCAATAAAAGTTCCGATTCATCAATTCCAGAGGCGCTGTCTCTAAAATAAATCCGATTTTCATAAACAGTCGATTCCGTCCAAATCTTGATTTCACCTCTATGCTCCTTCTTGATTTGATACAAGCTATTCTTAAGTAAATTATACAAAACATGAATCAACATTTCTTGTCGAATGGGGATTTGAAAATCGTTCTTTTTATCCCAATCAACCAAATCATACTGATGTGGTTCGAAAGGATAAGTCTGCAAAGCGATTTCTATGGACTCAAAAACAGAACAGCACTCAATAGATTCTGAACCAGAAAATCCTTTAATTTGATTCAACAAAATATCGGTCATGCTCAAAGAAGTTTGGCTAATTTTATTAATGCGAGCAGGCAAAGTTTTAAGTGTTTCGAAGTGCATCTGAGGGATTACTCCCACAGAGTAACCTGCTTTTTGGGCTGCTTCGTACCCTTGAACAAGCGAGGGTAAATACAAACTTAAAGCTTGAGCATTGGCAGCAATAGAAACCAGGGGTCCCAATGTTTCATGCGCAATGTAAGCACCCTGATTTTTCATCATTTCTAATCGTTCTAAGATTTCTTTATCCTTCCGACGTCGAAAGAGAATACTTATAGCTGTAGTTGCACCGTACATGAACAAGGCCCATTCCATCTGTTCTACGGTTATCGATAAAACTGAAACATTTCCCAAAAAGACATATGCCAAAAATGAGAACGCAGCTCCCATGACTGTGATAATAATAAAACTCAACCAATCGACTAAGACAGCCAGCAAGAAAAGACCCAAAAGCATTGTATGCAAGCTTTTCCAAGAAACGTTGGTTTCAAGAACCATAAAACTGGTTAAAAATGAAAGCGTATAAAGCAAGCACCCGTACCAATAGCAAGGTAAATATGTTTTTAGTTTTTCAGGCCAATGGTCTCTCACGACCAAGAAAAAAGCCGAGAACCCACCTATAAAACGCAAAACAATCGTACAAGGTAACATCTCTGAATTAACGTCATGCCAACTTGCATAGGGAATCACATAAACGATGAATGCAAATACTCCGAAAGCTGTATAAGGCGGGTCGTCAAAATAAACACGTTTGGAAGCAATACGAAGCAAGTACTCTGATGTTGGCAAGCAAGGCTTATTTTGCTTCAAGAATTTAAGTATTCTATACCAGCTAGCGACAATAGATCTAACGAACGATAAGACAATATCAAAGGGAAATTTTATTTTTTTTCTCTGTTCAAGAGCATGATTTAACAAAAACACAAAACCATTCGCCATAAAAGCGACAAAGAAACCATTAAATCCAACGTGTTCCTGAATAAAAAAGAACCAAATCACAATTGTTATGAAACCTGCTGTCGCTCCTAAAATGAAGGAACGCTTACTGACAGTGAGCCCCATTAAGCCTGCTAATAAAGGGAAAAGAACCATCGGCACCCAGAGAAAAGCGGATGCAATGCTGTTTTCAAAAACAGAAGATACACCGCGCGCCATTATAACAGCTGAAATTCCAAGAAAAATCGTCAGCATTCGAGTGAGTTGAAGCTCTGCTTTGTCAGATAAAGGCTTTTTCAAAAAAGGTTTCAAAGTATCGCGAACCAAAGAAATCCCTGCCACATTAAGATGAACATCTGCCATCGATAGAATTATTGCCAATATACCGACAGAAACCAACCCTTTAAGGCCAATCGGCAATGTTGAGTTGATCAAATATGGTATCACAAGATCGGGTCGTAGCTCTGGAATGACAACGAGAACGAAAAAGCCCAGACAGCTTATCATAAGAAAGAGAGCTAAGCTTAACAGCGCTGCATAATAGAGAGCTGTTTTGAGTTGTTTTTCATTTTTTGCAATTAAAAATCGTTGGAAAATTGCAGGGTTTCTGCCTGGAATCAAATAAAGTAATGCGCAGGCAAATATCTCTCGATAGGTTAGTTGTCCTTCTAGAAACAAAAGATGCGACTGAGGTATTTTTGAAAAAAGTGATTGATAACCATCGATTTGGTTCAGACACAAGTTGCATAACATAGGAACCGTTATAACGAGAGCCGTAAACTTAACGACATCCATCACGGTAAGCATTCTAATCCCACTCAAAGTAGGGTAGATAATCACAGCGCAAGAACTCATGAATAAGGCATAACTTGAGTTAATTTTTAAAAAATATTCAAGGAGAATCGCTATTCCTAAAATCTGAGTACTAACGACAATCACGCAGGTAATTGTTGTGGCAATGCCAGCTAAAACACGAGCCTGCTTGCCATAAAAATGGTCCATCACATCACCAATGGAAATAGCATCTTTCAGCTTAGAGATACCTGGTGCCATAAACTGAGCCGTTAACAAAAAACCCAAAACGGCACCCACGTAAGGAACAATCCCTAAGATGCCAATAGTCATAATCTGCTCTGGAAGACCAACAGTGGCCACAGTCCCAAATTGAACTCCAACAATGATTGCGACAATAATTGGAGTCGAATAGTTCTTACCTGCAACGGAATAGTCGCGCATCGTGTTTGTTTTTAAATTATGATAGACTCCGAAAACAAAAAGAACCAAAAAATAAGAAATAATTATTAGAAAATCAATCATAGCTACCTTTCAAGAATCCAGAATTAGCACAGCTTCTCGAATAATCAATCCACTTGAGTTTAGAAAAAACTGCTTGCTCTTGTTATTCGAATTAGGTACCTAGCTCAGAAATTGATTACATGAGAATATCCAAAATGTTGAAGCCAAACACAGCATTCGAAATTACAGAACTCTTAACAAGAAAGACAGACAATTTCGTCGCTAATTTTCCTGGAAATTTGTATTTAGTCGACAAAAATTTTATTATTTACGCTTGCAGTGATCTGATGGCTAAAACTTTTGGGCACCGCTCGGGTCATTATATTACAGGACTATCAGTGAGCGAATTTCCAACTCCTGAATGCGCTCCTGAGATTGTTGAAGACTGCAGAAAAGTGTTTGAAACAGGAGAATCCGTGTTTGGAGAACGAACCTGTTTAGATTGTAACGGCACTCCTGTTGTCTATTCAACTCAAAAAGTTCCACTGAAAGACACCAACGGAAATATATACGCATTATTGGCAGTAGCACTTGATATTACGGCTCAGAAAAAACTTGAGAAAACAAGAAGGCGAGAAGAAAAAAATTTTAAAGACATATTATCAGTTATTCCAGCTCCGCTGTACTGGAAAAACTTAAACGGCGAGTACTTAGGTTGCAGCAAAAAACAATCTGAGATAGCTCAACTGTCTTGTATTGATGATATCGTTGGGCTTAATGATTTTCAGTTGCCATGGGCTCAGCATGCGGAACATTATCGTGAACAAGACGCCCTGGTAGCGAAAACAGGCATGATCCATACTTTTGAAGATTGTAGAGTTGAGGCTGATGGAACCGAGAACTTCTTCTTATCCATAAAACAACCTTTAAGAGATGAGGAAGGCGAGATTATGGGCATCATCGGGACCACGATAGATGTTACGAATCAAAAAAAATTAGAACGTTTAGAAAAACGAAACCTTGAGAAAAAATTAGAACTTCAAGAAGCATTTCGAAAAGTGGTCATGCAAGCCAACCATGATATAGGTTCTCCTTTGTTAGTCTTAGATTTGTTCGCTCACAAGTATCTTGAATCTGCGTCTGAAGAACAGAGAAACAGTGTCAGAAATTCTATTAACAGAATTAGAGCAATTGCTTCTAGCATGTTACTTCGTTTTGCTGAACACAACCCTGATTCAGAGCAAAGTTGGAAATGCGATACACTCTTGTTCCCATTATTACTCGAAGCGATAAATGAAAAGCGGCTTGAATATCCAAACGCTCAGATTCAGCTAAAAAACGACCAAGACCCTCATGTTATATTTGCATTTTTCAATGCCAACGCTCATGCATTTAAACGGATGATTTCGAATATCATCAACAACTCCATGGATGCTTTGGCCAATACAATTAATCCGTTAATCAACATTGAAATCAATAAAATCCAAAACAAAATTATTGTGACCATTTCTGATAACGGATCTGGGATGTCGGACATGGTGAAAAATAAGATCCACGCGAACATACCCGTCACGGAAGGTAAAAAATCAGGTCACGGCATTGGTTACATTCAAATTCGAGAAACACTCGCATTGCACAATGCTAATTTAGAAATAGAATCTTCAAAAGGTGAAGGCAGCCGGGTTACTTTAACGTTTCCAGCTCTCGAAAATTCAGACTATATCCCACGAGAGATCATACTTGATTGTTATGATATCATTGTAATCGTAGATGATGACCCTTCTATTCACGAAGCCTGGGATTTACGTTTTTCAGAAATTTCTCACTCTGAAGTCAAACATTTTACTCAAGGCAGAAAAGCGCTTGAGTATGTCATGAGTCTACCTCAAAGTCTAAAGTCACATGTTTACTTACTCACTGACCATGAATTACTAAACCAAGATATCAATGGAATAGATCTAATTAACCAACTCAACCTAAAAAAATCAATTTTAGTAACAAGTCATTACTTAAACAATGATCTGATTGCTGAAGTAAAATCTTGCGGAACCAAAATGCTGCCTAAAATTCTGGCAGAGAATATTCCTCTAGGTTACGCATCACAGAATCAATCGCCAACTTGTCCTTTAGGTTAGGCTCGGCAGCTATTTTGATAAAAGGATACAAGAGTTCATCTGCACATGCTGCGATATCAGACACGTCCTTACAATCAAAAATTGTTCCAGAGCCTGCTAAATTATGAACCAGATAATAAAGTTGTGAAAACCTCTCAGGATTCCAAGAATCTTCTTTCAGTGACTTCCAAAGCACTAGAATGACCGATATTTTATTCGGAAGATCTCTTTTGTAGGCCAGACATAACTCTTTCATCTCGTAGTTCTCCATAGATTTGATTCAATTGGGCAAACAACGTCATGGGATCAAATGGTTTTGCGATGACATCTTTTACTCCAAGCGCAAGATAATCTCGTAACTCTTGGGGTTGTATACGCGCAGTCATAAAAACAACAGGAATTTTTGAAGTCCGAAAATCGTTTTGCAGTGATTTAAATATGGTTGGTCCATCTAAGAATGGCATCATCACATCCATTAAAATGAGATCTGGTTGAAAATCCAATGCCATTTTGACAGCTTCGCGTCCATCGTCGCTGAGCAAAAACTTGACAGGTTGCATTTCAAACACATACTGAAGAACAATCTGAATGCTCAGATCATCTTCCCAACACATGATTCTTTCAATGGATTTCATTCAAGTCTTCTGCCAAATTTAAATTAAAATAAAATTCAGTACCGTGCTCGCTACTATTAAAACCAATTGTCCCACCCATTTTTTCTACAAGAGTTTTGCTAATACTGAGGCCTAATCCTGTTCCATGAGTTTTACCAGAGTGAGACACATGAGCTTGAGCAAATTTTTGGAAGACTCTATCTTTAAAATCTTCAGGAATCCCAGAGCCATTATCGATAACCTGAATACAAACCTTCTGAGCGTTCAAGCTTGCACGAACCAACACTCTGCCATTTTGAGGTGAAAATTTCACAGCATTTGAAATCAAATTAGCCAATACCTGATTCAAACGATCTCTGTTTCCCATGACTTTATTGGAATTTTTTGGCAATAAATCTTCAATTTCAATCGAGACTTTATAATCTTGAGCATAAGTCATGTGATCGGCAGCGACTTCTCGAATAAGCAATGAAACATCAACGGGCTCTATCTGAAAATTAGCCTTTCCCAGCTCAAGTTTCTCAAAATCTAATATATCGTCAACTAACCGAACAAGACGTTCAGAATTAGCAAGCGCTACTTTTAATAAAGGCTTTGCTGCTTCTGGAAACACATCGGAAAATGCCCCAGAAATTAAGCCCAGTGAACCTTTTATCGATGTGAGAGGAGTCCTAAGTTCGTGACTTACCGTAGAAATAAATTCATTTTTTATTTGATTTATTTTTTGTTGCTCAGTCATATCAGAAGCAACGCCCATAAAACGAAGGATTTCACCATCCGCACCCATAATCGATGTAACGGACAATAGGACAGGAAAACAACTCCCGTCTTTACGAACGTAAGTCCATTGCCGTTCTTCAGCGACACCCATCTTTACTTTTGCAACAAAAACCTCGAATCCAGGTTGAACCTCAAATCCCAGTTCTTTTGATAATTCCTGAGCACGGACTTCGATTTCATGTGGATCATGAATACTACGCAATGCTTTTTTTCCGAGCATTTCTTCTGCGCTATACCCCAACATTCGAGAAGCTGCCGCATTAAAAGTAAGAATCGTTCCTGTAAAATCAACAGAGATAATAGCACAATTAGTACCATTCAAAATTGCTTCATTAATAGCGAGTGCATCAGCTAATTCAGAAGTCATTTCTTGTGCAATATTTTCAGCACGACGTTTTGTCGCTGACTGCACATGATAGAGCACAGAAAGCAGTACTGTTAATAATATGCCAGCAATTAGAATTAAAATGGAACCTGTTTGGTTCGTGATCTCAGAAAATACAGGACCCGTTGTTGCATACAATGTCCAATTATGGCCTGCAAAAGGTATAACGATCCTCTGTTTAAAAAGTGAGTGGTCAGCTGGATTAAGCGCATGACCAAGCCCATCACCATCGTACATCATGGTATTGCGATTTGGAATCGTGCCATCATAAATCTCGACATCAATGGAAGCATCAAGCCCCCTCTTGATTTCGCTCATCAAATCTTCCATCAGAAATGTTCCAATGACCCAACCCTTCAAAACCTCGTGATTTTTTACAATCTTATAGACAGGCAAGCAAATCATAAAAGCTGGGACTTTCTCGTTTTCGGGTCCATAGTCAATCCTACCACTCATCGCGCTTCTTCCTGTATTATGAGCCTGAAGAGCCGCAGCACGTAAAACAGGATCACTGCCTATGTCAAAACCTAATGCTGTCGTATTCTTTGTAACAGATTCAACAAAAAGCATTGGAAAATAATCAGCCCGTTCACCCATTGGCCATATCTGATAACTCGGTTCAATACTCGAACGTGCCTTCTTAACAAAATGATCTTTTTTATTGCCGGAAACATACGACACAAATCCCAATTCAGCCAAACCTGGATGGTGCAGCTCAATTTCAAGGACTCGAACATATTTCTCCCATTCTTCTTTTGTCGTATATCTCGTTGATTCAAACATGGCCTTGGTACTTCGAATTAAGCCTTTATCTTTATGAAGTCTCTCAACGATTATCTGTCTTATTTCTTCTACTTGAAGCTCAAATTGTTTCTGACCTATTTTCTGAACATAATTTTTAGAAATATGATACACGATCCCCGAAAAAGAAAAACCCGTAATCAAGATCAGAATCTGAAATTTATTTATTTTCACAACGCTGTATGCTTACAGCAACAGATAATAACTTCAAGAGGATACAGATTTCCTATCTTTGTTTTCTTGACGCCCCCTCGCAATCGCCAAATTATTTTTAGGAACTTCTTTATTAATCACACTTCCAGCTGCGATATAACAGCCTTCCTGTAAATGAACAGGTGCAATCAGCGTTGTATTGGAACCCACAAATACACGGTCGTCAATTTGCGTTTCATATTTTTTGACACCGTCATAATTGCAAGTAATCGTTCCTGCTCCAATATTACAATTCTTACCAATTTTTGTATCACCAATATAAGCCAAGTGATTTGCCTTAGAGCCCACGCCAAAGTGCGATTTTTTCACTTCAACAAAGTTTCCAATTTTGCAATTTTCATCTAGAATACTTTCCGGTCTAAGCCGAGCAAACGGCCCGATTTTGCAATTAGCCCCTACTTGAGCATCTTCGAGAACGCTATAGGCAGCAATGCGCGTCCCTGAATCGATTTTGCAAGCGCCTCGCAAAATAACACCCTGCTCTAAAACAACATCCGGAGCTAACTTAACCTGTGCGTCTACATAAGTTGTCTTGTAATCTAACATCGTGACGCCTTCTCGCATCCAATACTCGTTGATTCGGCGTCGCAAAATTTTGTCTGCTCTAGCCATTTGAACAAAGTCGTTCACACCCAAAATTTCTTCTTCTGAAACACTCATTGAAACAATCGGTTTTTCAGATAGGGCTATCAAATCGGTCAGATAATATTCGTGTTTTTGGTTATCGGCTTTGAGAGTAGCCAGGTTTTTTTTAAGAAACTCGCTGTCAAAAACATAAATACCCGGGTTAATTTCACAAATTTTTTGTTGTTCTGCGCTTGCATCTCGTTCTTCGATAATTTGTTTAATCTGACCTGCAGAGTCACGCATAATACGGCCATACCCAAAAGGATTTTGAAGCGTTGCCGTTAACATCGCGATTTCAGATTTTTGAGATATTTCACATAGAGCTTGAAGCGTTTCTAGCTTTAATAAAGGCGTATCGCCATAGAGGACCAAAACACGACCCTGAAAATCATCCAAAGCTTTGATAGCCTGTTGAACAGCGTGACCTGTACCCAATTGCTGTTCTTGGGTCACGCAGGTTATAGAGTCGCCCAGAACTTTTTGGACTTGTTCACGTTGGTAACCAAGCACTGCAACAATAGGTTTCGCACCGAGTTCAGCCGCCAAATCAAGACTCCATAAACAGAGAGGCTTACCGGCCACTTCATGAAGCATCTTCGAGCGTGCGCTCTTCATCCGGGTTCCTTGACCCGCACACAAAACAATACAAGCAAAATTATTCATCACACTCATGATACAGTCTGACATCAAATCTTGAAAAATGTAAGCGCCAATCGATACCGATATGCATTCTTTTTAGCCCTTTAGGGTTGCGCGACAGGCCGAAAGCGCTTTTTACGAAACCCTTCTCTACAAAACAATGCTTTTTCGTGGAGAACTTCAGGAGTGTGAAAAGACTAGAATTCTCTTGCTTAAATAAAAACATATTTGTATGACGAATGCTAATGAGTTGTTTTGCTGTTGAAATAGGAAATTATATGAATCGAAATTTTGCTTTTTCTTTATTGCTGTCATCTGTATCAATTACTGCCTTAGCCCAGGATTTCAAACTGGGTCCAACGCCTCTTTTTCTACATGGCTGGGCAAGTGGTCGAGCAGTGCTGAAGACTATTTCTCAAAGTGTTTTAGACGCCCATCGCATCCAAGATGAGGTTAAGCAAAGAAATGCGCTGTTTCATACTTTCTTGGGTCATAAAAAATCTTATTCAGAAAGAATCAGAGATCGCAGAGAGTGTATAAAGACACTTCGTCAGGAGATTTCAGAGGCTAACCGTTATTTGAAACCTTTAGGAACTAAATCATCACAAGAATTGGAGGCAGAGCTGTTCTCTCTGATAGCTCTGGGTTTGTTGCCCGAGGAAGAAAAAGGCAAATCTTTGATGGTTGCACCTCAAGAAGACGATGAAACATTGCTACTGAACAAACCTGTACCATCGCAGGCTTGGCAAGTTCCAGGCATGAGAATGGCGCCAAAACTGGGTCCTCCCAGTGGTTTTGCTGGCTCAATCGATTCGCCTGCTTCGTTCTTTTTGTCTGTAATGGCAGTGAACAAATCATTGCCTTTGAGCTGGATAGGAAATCGACAAAATCCTGCTCTCGATCTCAATCTAAAGTTGCCCCCTAAAGTATCAGTAGAGCGGCCGGAACCAGACAGTAAAACCAGGAAAGTCGTTCGTGTCCAGTTGAGAGAACCTGCTATAAACCAATCCACCTTAGCAGGAGAGATGAATAGGTTTAAGCCCGAAGCTCAATTCTCAACACCTACCCCATTCAATCGACAATTAACACCACCCCGTCTCTCAACACCTAGATTACCTCACAAATCAACACCACCAAGACTCAGAAAACCCTTACAGTTCAAACATACACCCTCAGCATTTAACGAATTACTGCATATCCCTCCACCGCCAGACCCCTCGCTCTCAAAACAGAAAAAAGGAACTGAAGCCGATAGAGAAAAGACTCTTATCAAAATGAAGCTGAAAGAGGATGTTCTGGCTGTTTCTCTAAATCGGTTTTATTTGTTGAATACACGACTAGTAGCGTTAGACACGGAAGCAACAGGTCTGGGGAATGATCACAGAATGACAGATATCGGTTGCGTAGAAATTCAAAAAGGTGTTCTCACGGGCAATATATTTCAGACTTATCTTAATCCCGAACGGGAAGTATCTCGTTATGCCCACATGCTGACAGGTTATACATGGAAATTTTTAAAGAACTATCCGCTGTTCCCAGAAATCGCTGGAAATTTCTTGCGGTTCATCCGAGGTTCTGGCCTGCTAATACACGGGGCACAGTTTGATCTGAAATTGCTCAATGAGGCTTTAGCCGCGTGCGACAATTCCTATGGCAAGCTTGAAGAAAAACACGTCATCATCGATACAGAAGTTCTGGCGCGTAAGCTTTATCCAGGTAAACGCAGTTCTTTAACAGCAGTATGTAACCACAATGGAATCAATACGACTAGACGACACAAACATGGAGCATTAATCGATTCGGAACTGTTAGCTGAAGTTTTTCAGGCTATGGTTTGTGAAGATAATTTCGATGCGGCGTTAAACATCCCTTTGAAAGTGTGCTTAAACGATTTTTATAGATGGTCTAAAGGACTCAAACACACAGCTGGGGAAGCATTTTTTCGTAAAATTGGGATTAAAAATGATTTACCGTTGACCTTTCGTTTTATGCCGCATCTGTATCATCCCCAATTGCGCACCCATTATCCAGCCATATTGGTTGCATTTTCTGATCAGAAAGATGCGTTGTTTGGTATATATGCGCGTTATTTGATCCCTGAGGCTGCCTTTGTTAAAGATCCTCCACCAAAACAAAAGATATTTTACGGTTCTCCTGAAAATGCCCTGGTGACTATTCATGAAGGGAGCCAAGTAACCCTTTTCGTGGGCAATTTGCTCAGTACACTGGTCGCGAAAGATATGTTACTGGGTCATCATGCTCAACAGATATGTGAAGATCTCCTTCTCAACAAACAAGCAGGATTTAGCATCAAAGCATGTTTCGATCTGTCTTGTTTGCTTGGCATGACATTCGACAATGTAACAGATGAAGTCATTGTTTTGATGGACAATGATAAATATTTAAAAGAAATTGTTGAGCATTTTTACAACCTAAAAATAAAGTTAAAGATTTTATCATTAACAGGTCCCGATCGAATATCTGTTACTCAGTTGGCAAGAAACTATCCGGATCAATTATTGCACCAGATGCGCAACCCTGTTCCAATCAACGCTTTACAAGATTTATTGAAGCTTAGTCCCCATCAGATTACTCCAGAGCAGGCTAAAAAGGAGATAGAGTCTGCACTAAAGATAGAGCAAGCCTGCAATATGTATGCTTCTGCTTATAAAAATCCAAGCAAACCAATCGTTGAGTATTTTCGTCAAAGAGGCATTTTAGGTACATTGCCACCATCGTTTCGCTATTTTGCTAGAGCTTTTCATCCCTGGACAGAAAGTCTCCTCCCTGTGATCATTGCGCCCTTATTCAATAGAGATGGTCAGATGACAGGCATACATCGAATATTCTGCGAACCCAATGGTGCTCCCATCAGTGACAAAAAACATCGAAAAGTCTCCTTGGGTGATACCGCATTTAATGTTTTCATAGATATCTACAAAGGATCAATTCAAAAAAAGGAGACAGAATCGTTTCGCAAAAAAGAAGGTGTTACTTTTATATCGGAAGGCATAGAGAATTCTTTAGTGGCCAGAGATGTACTTCTGGATACGGCAAAGGAAGATCCTGCATTTGCTGAAAAAATATATGAACGTCTTGGTATCACAGGCTGTTTTGATATTAGATCATGTGTGGGTGTGAATGGTCTGGCTGAAATTCCGTTGAATCATAACACACGCACGGTCGTCATCTTGGCTGATAATGATGGATACAATGCCGAAGTGAAGCAAGTGATGATCAATACCGTGAAAACCTTTTTACAGGAGAATCGGATTGTCAAAATGGTCATAGCAAAGGGGGCGGATGGCCAAAAAATAGATTTAAACGATGTATATCTTAGACCAAATGGCAGGCAACAGGTTGCTGAGCTTTTGCATGATGCTGTGACGATCAAGAGCGTGGAAGAGCTAGGAGATCCCAGCGAACCGCTACAAGATAGCTTGCAGAGGCTGAGGTCTAGTAAACCGATTCACGAATGAGGTGCACAATAGCATAAACAGCGCTTACCCAGCCCGCTTTCAAAGCTCGTTGCAACGAATTACCTTCTGAAAATAAAACCAAAAAACTTTTCAAGCCCTCATCCCGGTTTCAATTGCACCCGTTGTATGGCTAAACTTTTGAACTGCTACCAAGTTTCGTTACAATGTAAAATTATTTCTGCCATAGATTTTTAATTCTGAAATTATTCGTTTATAGTGAAGATCCTACCCCTGAGTAAGAACCATAAAAGAATAATCCTACAACTGTTAAAGCTGCTATGCCCCCTACTGTGCCAATTAGCCACAGAGGAATTCTACCAGTACTAGCCATCTAAATTACCTCCAACTTAGTAAGTCTTAGAAAGTTTTTAATAAACTTAGGATAATAATAATTACTTTCTAGTTACAATAATAATCTTAATTAAAGAAGTAACTAGAGAATAAAACTGCCAAAACGAAAATTAGTAATAATCCCCAGAATAGGGATGTCCGATTTAACTCAACTGGTTGTTTATTAGGATTAGGACCACTCATATTATCCTCCTATCGTTGAATAAATTGCATAGAGGTAATAGCACCAAGGAAAAATACAGTAGGAACAGCTAGTCCATGAATAGCTAACCATCTAAACGTAAAAATAGGATAAGCGATTGGTTGTTTAATTTTGCTCACGATAAAGTCTCACTTATTTTTACAAACCTTTTGTTAAATCTTCTAACTCTTGTTTAGCACTAAATCTGTCATTAACTAAAGGAACTTGTTGACGTTCCTGAGTAAAATATTCATTTGGTCTAGG
>JBAXMC010000006.1:0-30103 GCA_037134495.1 Myxococcaceae bacterium | reverse complement strand
GTATTGATTTTCGACGACCTGTTGTGCCTGATTTTACCTCAACAGGGATAATTTGAGAGCCTTCTTGAATCACATAATCTACTTCGGCGGTGCTCGTTCTGGCTTCACGATGCCAGTAGTGCAATTTCGGCCCTTCATAGGGATACTGATAAGCGAGAAGTTCTTGTCCTACAAGTTGTTCAGCAATAGAACCTGAATTAATTTGTTGAATATCTTCTTCCCAAAATATTTGAGTATCTAAACGCAGAAATCTTTGCATGAGCCCAATGTCGATAAAGAGTAATTTGAACTGTTCAAATTTGACTTGAGCATGCAAGGGTATACCAGAAGCAGATGTGGCATAGATGGGCGATATTAAACCTGCCCAAACAAGTTGTTGCAATGTTTCTTTTAAGTCTCTGCTTTTAGCATCTGGATCAATGTTGACATATTTAAGTTGATTACCAATCAGCTTAGGTGTTCTTTCAAAAAAACGCTGCAAGTAACGATGGGTGGTTTTAGTTGAATATTTTGAAAAGTCGTTTTGATAAGTCTCAATCAGTCTTGCGTGAACTTGTTGAGTTTCAACGATGGAGTTGGTGTTAATGAAGGCTTGAATGGCTTCTGGCATTCCACCAATGAGTAGGTATTGCCTAACAAGCTCTAAAAGTTGTTGATGGGCCACCGGTTCGAATGGTTTGTCTATGGAACTTTGTTCTATGGCTTCCAGTAAGATATCTTTTTTGAGCGCTTTCAAAAATTCTATGAAAGACATGGGACGTATATATAAAGGCTGAATTCTACCTACTGGAAATGAAAAAGAACCCTCGTTCAAGACAAACTCAAGAAGCGATCCTGCTGCAATAACATGAAGCTCTGGCATCTCTTCTTTGAAATAACGCAGCGCTAAAATAGCCTGAGGACAGTTTTGAATTTCATCCAGAAATAAAAGTGATTGACCTGCTAAAATCCTGACGCCAAGTGCAAGTTCTAATTTGGCTAGAATAGCTTTCGGATCCAAGTCTGTAAAACAACCGACTAAATCAGGTTTTCTTTCAAAATTGGCCGTCACTAAACTTTCGAATTGTGTTTGACCAAATTTTTGAACCGCAAAAGTTTTACCAACCTGTCTGGCACCCCTTAAAAGCAGTGGCACTCTGGTTTTGCTGGTTTTCCACTGGAGCAGTTGGGCGTCAATCGTTCGTTCCATAGCCGTATTCTGGCTGAAAAACCAGGGTATTGCAACCGAAAAGTGGCTAAAAAACTAGGATTTGCTAAAAGATGTAGAGCGCAGAGAATTGAACACGGCTGTTTCCAGCGCTGATATTCTTTGTGTCTGTAAATGCAATGCCGTTATCAATTCCTCGCCATGACGATGTGACAGGTTATGCAAGAACTCTAATAGAGAAAATTTACGAATTGTTCCTGAGAGAGCCAAAGAGAGAGATTGTAAACCTGTCCCCGCTATTCCAATGGTGTGCATACCCGTCCAACTGTCTAAAGCAATTCTTAAGCCTGCTTGTCCGTCAGGTGTTCCTGAATTGGCCTCAGGAGGACGCATCATGGCAATGGCCATTTCAAGTGAGACATCTGAGAATTTAAGTGTCTTTGAAAGTTTAATTTGTGGGGTTCTAGAAAAGACCTGTGCTGGTAACCCTTGGTATTGCACTGTGTTTGGGTGATAGAGCGCTTGCCAACCAAAGAGTCCCCAAGTTTGACCGAGTACGATATCGACTACTGGTGTCTCTATCTTAAAATAAGCATGACGGATTCTGAAAGTTGGATTGGTGAAGAAAGCGAGTTCGCTGATTCCAGCAGGCTGATTTCCCCTGAAATCCATTTCTGCAACAGCGCTGGTTTTTATTTTATGAAAGTCAGGTGCTGAAAAACGGAAACCGATTCTAGAATTCCGTGCACTAAAAATCATCTTTCCGTCATCGCTTGGAGTGACAGGTGTATTGCCAGCTAAGTCTGTAAAACTTTGCGTGGTGTCATAGATCGTATCAAGCTCTGCAAAGCTATAAAGCTTAAAGTCAGCAAAGGCTGCTTGGGATCCAAACAGCGCGATAAGCAAAAGAAGTTTCTTAGAGTTTGAGTAGGTAGATTTGTAGGCCATTTACGAGAACAAACAGCGCAACTCTGGAAAACATTTCAAGGTTTGATAGGTCAAAAGAACGATCGGGTTGATCATGCTCTCGTTTTCCCCAAAATAAATGCGAGTACATGCGAATCATTGTGATGCCGTTGAGTGCGAACATAAAAGCGAAAACAGCAACAGATATCCAGCCAGAAGCGATTGCTTGCTCTAACAACTGATCTTCACACCAGAAAGTGCTAGATAGAGGAAACCCGATAATTCCAAGAATGCCCAGAAGCATCGTTGTGCTCGCCAATGGAAATCGCCCAAAATAGCCTGAAAAGAGAGAGAGCGATTTGATAGGCTCTTGTTTTGATAAAATCCTGAGCGCATCTAGACACAGCAACCAAGCGATTCCAATTCCAGACAGATAAATAAGCTTGTGTTCAAATTCAAACGTGCCAGCAAAAATTATATTGCTTAGAGCTACTGCACTTAAGACACGAAATGGAGATTTTTTTTCACTGAAAGCGAACAAGGCTATGAGTAGGCTGGTCGCCAATAAGACATGTGAAGAAACAATTAAAGCAAGAACTATTATGACCCAAAAATATTTGATAGGTTTTGTAAAAGTAAATTTAAAAAAGTTTTGTAAATATGCTTCATTAACGGCGATTAAGTAAAGCGTATCTCTTACACGGGTATTCAAACGGTGGTGAATAGCCAGCGGGCTTTTAATCTTTTCGCCAAGTAAAGCACCATGAATTTGCAATTGCTGAGCGACAACCGATGGTGACACCAAAAGTTGGAAACAACGGAAAAAAGCGTTTCCCGTCATATGTATCAAAGCTAGATTCGGGAATCCAAACGCAAGTTCAACCAACATGATTCCGACTTGAGCAATAGACGCATACCCAATTTGGCCTTTAATATTCGCTTGAACACGACCAAAGAGCGTTGCAAAGATAGCCGTCGTTAAACCTAGGCTGCCAACAACCCAAACAAACCCTGGCGCATAAAACCAAATGTCAAAAGTTCGGATTAAGAGAAACACGCCGGCATGAATGGAGAGGGCACCATAAAAAATTGCACTCGATGGGGTAGGGCCTTCCATGGCTCTAGGTAACCAATAAGAAATCGGAAACTGAGCTGATTTTCCAACGACAGCGATCAAAATCATTAAGCTTAATGCCCATTGTTGGCAGAAACTGGTTTCTAGATGTGCAATAAACGCTGCGGCCAATAAACCTAAATCACAAACTCGATAGATGTAATAAGCACGATTTGCATTTCGTGCTGCCTGAGGTCTGTGCCAATAAAAACCGATCAGCAGATAAGAAGAGAGGCCCACGAATTCCCAACCTGCAAAGATAAGTTCGAAATTTCCGGCAAAAGCGACCAGAGTTAAGCCTGCAACAAACATGGAAATAACCATGAAGAATCGCTGATAGCCAGGATCTCTGTGTAAATATCGTCTGCAGTAAAATAAAATAATGTTGGTTAAGATTGCTATCGTGCAGAGATAAATCAAACCAGGTAAATCTATCTTGAATGTTATTAATGGCGTTATTTGCCAGATTGATTCTGATTCTCCAAATGCCCAGAGTGCTAATGTCGAAAAAGAACTAAGCAGATATAACGCAAAGCTGGTCTGAATGAATTTTGAGATCGAGTGCTCATCTGCATCGGACCTCACAGTAAACATAGATCTTGTGCCTAGATAGAGTGCACAAAATACTGGGATAAATAGCGTGAGCAAGATCGAAAAGTGAATCATAGAGGGTAATCCACAAAGCCCTGAGCTGGCTTATAAAAAGTTATTTTTTTAGAGTTTGGGTCTATGCAGGCAAGCTTGACCCATTCGTTTTCGATCCATTCAAAAACAGGTTTATTCTTCTGAATGACATCTAAGACAATTTCAGGTTTTTGCTCAATAATAATTAAAAGTCTGACTGGGTCATGGATCTCAACCATCTGAATAGGTAACCCCGTTCGAAGATCATCATCGATTCCGTTATAAACACCGAGCAGAGAGCAAACATTGTGAGAAAGTTTTGTGCCGCATCCGTAAACAGCATTGTCTACTCTGGAAAAATAATATTCTAAGTTAATTCCACCGCATACTGGGACAACTGCACTCAAGATCGAATTTAAAATTTGTCCTGTTGTATCCTGTGTTGGATCATAAGAATTTAAAAAGGCTCTTCGGTCAAAAAACAGGTTTTTGGTTAATTGTCTGCGACCCACAATACACAAGGCGTTATTGGCATGACCCAGTTCTGGCCTGGGTTCAAATAAGACAGTTGCACGGTGTTCTACTTCGAGAAGAGCTTGTTCTGGGCTAATATCAGGACTTACGACAGCAAAACGGGTACAGCGCTCTTTAGCATTCTGTTTTTTTGCCGTTTCAAGTGTATTTAGAAAATCAAAAAAATAAGTTTTTTGTCTCTCGCTGAGATTTTCTGTGTCAAAAAAATCTACAGAGTCTGTGCAGGTGTCATGAAATCCACCGATAAAATGTGTTTCGTTGGGTATTGAGATACCCAGTTTTTGAACGCGCTCACGCACAGGTGCAAGATTTGCCATGGTTGCAAAAGCTCTGGCATTGGGAGCGCCAGGGTTGCCAGAACAGGCTCCACAGTCATAAGCAGCAAAGTGTGGATTATTAAGGCTGCTAGAACCGTGAGCAATCATCGTCACAATCGGAGCAAAATTATGTGTCATGCCCATGCTTCTTAGAACAGAGAACACGCGCTGTGCCATTTCATCATAACTAAACCCATGATAAAGTTTTGTCTGAGGGTTTACTTGGTCGTCTTCACGATAGAGTTCAAGCTCAGTTCGGACATTCACTTTAAGTGTATTTTTTGTCACAAATCCAAGCCAAGAAGTTAGCCATACAGCTTTTCTTTGAGCCAGTTTTCGTTGATTTTCTAAAGCTTCAAGATGAGAAGTATGAACACGTTCAAAGACTAAGTGTTTTGGTTGAACAGGTGCTGGGCAAAGCTTTTTGGGTGAAGCGTCATTCAAAGACTGAAAGAAGAAATCAATTCCAAAAAAACCAGCGGTCGCAAAAGTTTCGATATGTGGATCTGCTTGTTCTAAGTGACGCCTAAAAGAGCATTCACGATCATCCAGGCAAAATACGGCTTGTATGTTAGGTTTTGCTTGTTTAGCAGGTTCTAAGTTCTTGAATTTTGATAAAACTTCGTGATAATAAGCATTTTCATGAGCTTCATGAAGTGTTCTTGTTTCTTCCATTTCCACAGGGTCAATGGGGGAGGAGAGAGAAGTATTTAATCCAGAAAATTTTAAATATTAAGATTCTAAGATTAACTTAAAAGCTAAGAACTCTATTAATTTAATCGACCGAGGAACTAACAAACAAGCAGGTTTTTGTTCGATGGCATTGACCATGCCTGACCAACCACGGTGAGCCATGAGAGTCTGAGTGATATATTTCTCGTATGAATTCTCTTCGCCAACCAGTTGCTTTAAAATTTCTAAACAAACTTGATCTGGTTGTTTTTTGAACCAATCACGCGTGCGTTTCTTGTTGGCGTAGTAGGCAATCGGCACAAAAGAGTTATCAGTAAGCTTTCTCAAGGCTTCGAAAAAACCAGAGTCAGATTCTGGAAACGGCGATAAAGCAATGCCTTGATCTAAGAAACCAGAAGTTAGTCTAATTAAGATAGGTGCAACAGCAAGGTCGAGCTCTTCGCGAGAGGATTTTATTGTTTCATTTTTTGGAGGACCCGAAATTAAATAAGATTCAGCACCATAAAATGCACCTGCTTCCGCCAGCGCCTCATGAAAAGGCAAATGCTGAAACGCATGCAGCGTATTATGATGAATAAAATCTTTAATCGGACCCTGAGCGGGAAGTTTATGGCTAACATGTTCCAAGACTGATTGAATATCAAACGACATAGACAGCCATGATTTCCTTCGAGCTTAATTTTTGGCGAGACTCCTCGATAATGACAACAAGTAAGTTAACAATATTCCAACGGCAACGCCAACAAGAATGTCGACCTTCAGAGTAATTAGGCAAGTAACTGTGAAAATGCAGAACTGATCAATCCCTTGTTTATAAGTCTTATAGAATTCTTGAGGAGAGGCTAGACGAAATCCTGTGACAAGCAACATAGCTGCCAAAGCAGCCAAGGGAATCAATTGGATTACGGGAGTGAGCAATGTCACAAAGATAAGCAAGAAAGCTCCATGAAAAAAATTAGACCAATGAGTTTTTGCGCCGGCATCTACATTGGCTTTGCTTCTGACTACTTCTGAGATCATAGGAAGTCCGCCCAATAGAGACGCGATTAAATTTCCGACGCCGACTGAAAATAAATCTTTATTTAAGTCAGAATCTTTGTCTAAAGCAATGACTGTCAGGAGAGATTCTAGGGAGCCAACCAGTGTTAAAATAAAAACATATTTGATGCCTGTGAAACTGGCTAAAGCTGAAAAATCAGGAAACGAAAATGAAGCCCAAAAGCTTTTGGGCAGAGCAACTAAGAACTCTGAGTCTAGTTTTAAGTAGAAAGCCACTGGAACAACAATAGTCAACGCTACAAGAGTTGGAGGTATTTTCTTAATAAAACTACAAGTAATAATCAGCAAAGTGATCAGGCCCATTAATAAAACCAGAGGATTGGCCTGAAGAATGCTTGTTGGAAGTTCTGCTATGAGTGCAAACGGAGTCTTGCTGATAGGTACAACGCCTAGCAAAACATGGATCTGTTTGGCCATAATGATAATTCCAATCGCGGCCAACATGCCATGGATAACCGAAGGAGGCATAAGCTTGCCAAAACGACCAACGTTTAATTGCGATAGAATAATTTGCAAGATAGCTGCTGCAACTCCGACGGCTAAACAGCGCTGATAGCCTAAGATCATGTCACCTTGGCCGAGCTCATAAACGGCGCCAACAATAATAACAATGAGCCCAGCCGCAGGGCCTTTGATGGTTAAACGAGAACTTCCTAGAAAGCTTGAAACGAGCCCAGCTACCATGGCCGTAATAACGCCCGCGATAGGCGGACAGCCGCTGGCCATAGAAACACCCAAACACAGAGGCAGAGCAATGAGAGAAATTAGAAAACCAGAACGCAGGTCTGATACCAATTCATTTTTATTCATTAAAACCCAGTTTACTCCTGGGCTTTAAGAATACAAGTGGGGGGGGCTATTTCCGCTCAGCAACGCTTGCTAGCTTGATTCTTCCCAGCGCTACATCAATCACGATTTTAAGGATAATCCCTGCAATAACACCCATGAGTAAATCTTCTTTAAGTGTTATAAATAACGTCGTCATAAAGACCGCTAATTCATCTAGACCTACTTGATAAGCATGGTAAAATTCTTTCGGAGATGACAGTCTAAAACCAGTAATAATCAACAAAGCTGCTAAGGCCGAAAGTGGAATTTCATGAATCACAGGTGTAAGCATCGTGACTGCAATGAGCAAAAAACCACCATGAAAGAAATTAGACCATTGGCTTTGCGCACCGGCATCTATATTGGCTTTGCTTCGGACCACTTCTGAAATCATCGGAATCCCACCAATCATAGCAGCGCACAAATTTCCAAAACCTACGGAGAACAAATCTTTATTTAAGTCAGAATCTTTGTCCAAGGCCATGACTGTCAAAAGCGACTCAATGCTGCCGATTAGGGCTAACATGATGACATATTTCCAACCAATAAAACTGCTTAAAGCTGAGAAATCAGGAAACACCAGCGATGCAAAAATATTCTCTGGTAAAGTCACCAAAAACTTAGGACCAATTTCAAATGTGTGAGCTAAAAATTGATAGTTGTGCTGTGAGTCTAAATGCCAATAGAGGGCCAATGGCAAAACAAGTGCAAGCGAAATCATGGCTGGTGGTATTTTTTTGGCGATTCCCACTGGAATCATTGGAACAAATAAAGCCACAAACAAAGTGAGTAACCCAATAATCACAATTTCTGGATTTGCATTGGCCATACTATGCGGGACTTCTGCAATTAGCTCTAGGGGCGTTTTACTCATAGGTATGACGCCAAATAAAACATGTAACTGCTTGGCAATGATAATTATGCCAATGGCAGCAAGCATGCCGTAAATCACTGCAGATGGCATCATTTTGCCAATTCTGCCGGCGTTTAATTTTGAAAAAATAATTTGAAAGATCGCAGCCACAACAGCAACGCCTAAACAGCGCTTATATCCCAAAAATGCATCGCCTTGACCTAATTCTTGAACAGCTCCAAGTATAATAACAATGAGGCCTGCTGCAGGACCTTTGATGCTGAGCCGAGCGCTTCCTAAGAAGCTTGATATAAGTCCACCAACCATGGCGGTGATCACGCCTGTGATGGGTGGACATCCGCTGGCCATTGAAATGCCTAGACATAACGGCAAGGCGATTAAGAAAATCAGAAACCCAGATTTAAGGTCGGCGATAGAAGGTGTCTTCGTCATGCATCTTTAAGGCATGAAACCATCAGAATATGCCCATCGATGTCCAGATTTTGATTTCCAGCTATCCAACGAAGTTCAGATACGAGAAGCTCTTCTTTCAAATAGCTTTCATAGAATTCCAACGCTTTTTTAAGCTCGCTCGAGTCTGTCTGTAGATCTAGGCTGATTCTATCTGTGACCTGAAAATCTAACTCTTTACGCATTTTTTGAAGCTGGCTGACCGTTTCGCGCATCAAGCCTTCTTGAACTAATTCAGCTGTCAATTCTGTTTCTAGAGCCACTGTCAAATTGCCTTCGGTTTCGAGCACAATGTCTGACCTAGCCGTTCGTGCGACCAAGACATCTTCAAGTGTAATAGAATCTCCGGCGACTTCTAATTTTTGACCTGCTTGAAGCAAATCAAATTCTTTTCTTGAAAATTTCGAAATCGCATCGCTGGCTTCTTTCATGCGTGAACCCATGCGTTTGCCAAGTGTTTTGAAATTAGCTTTCAAAGCAATATGGCACAGTGAGCTATCATCTTCTAAAACGGCTGCTTTTTTAACATTGAGTTCTTGTTCAATCAACTCTGCGTGTTTCAAAACGGCTTCACGTGCTCTTAAATCATGTGTAACAACAGTGACTTCTAGTAAAGGCTGCCTGGTTTTGAGTTTATATTTTTCGCGCAGAGCACGGCCTAGGCTCACTACTTGTCTAATAACTTCAACCTCGTATTCGAGCTTGGTGTCTATCTTGGTTAGATCAGCAATAGGATAATCGCATGTATGAACACTCTTGTCTGTTTCAAAACTCAGATTTTGATAAAGTGTTTCTGAAATAAATGGCAATACCGGTGCAATAAGTTTACTAAAAGTGAGCAAAACTTCATGAAGCGTTGCATAAGCAGCTTGTTTGTCTGCCATGGCTCCGGGTTCTGTCGCATTTCGCCAAAAGCGTCTTCGGCTCCGACGAATATACCAGTTTGTTAAATCATCGATAAAATTTAGCATCGATGGAATAACTTTGTACAAGTAATAACCTTCCATGTGCGTATTGACGTCTCTCATCAGAGAATTGAGTTTGGAGAGTACCCAACGGTCAATTTCAGGGCGCTCTATCGAGACAGGAGCTGTTTTGGGATCCCAGTTGTCGATATTAGCGTACTGAACAAAAAACGACCATGTATGAAACAGAGGCAGCATGACGCTTCGAACAACTTCTTTGACGCCTTTTTCGTTGAATAACAAAGGCTCTGCTCTGACAACAGGTGAATTGACCAAATAGGCTCTGAGAGCATCTGCGCCATATTCTTTCAAGACTAGATTAGGATCCGGATAGTTTTTCTTAGACTTGCTCATTTTTGAGCCGTCTTCAGCCAAAACCAAGCCATTCACGATAACATTTTTAAACGGTGGTTTGTCAAATAGAGCCGTAGAGAGAACTAAGAGTGTGTAAAACCAAGCCCGCGTTTGGTCTAAGCCTTCGGCGATAAAATCAGCAGGGAATTGTGATTCAAACAATTTTTGATTTTCAAACGGATAATGATTTTGCGCATAAGGCATCGAACCTGATTCGAACCAGCAATCAAAAACTTCTGGGATTCTTTTCATATTTCCAGAACATTTTGAGCAAGCAAAACTCAAATGATCGATTTTATGAGGGTGAATATCCGTGAGCGTAGATTTCGTTTTTTCTTGTAGTTCTTCAATCGAAGCAACGCAGATTTTTTCTTCACAGGACTCGCATTTCCATAAGGGTATAGGCGTTCCCCAAAATCGGTTGCGAGAGATACACCAATCTTGAGCATCTTCGAGCCAATTCCCAAAACGTTTTTCTCCAACAGCTTCTGGGACCCAGTGAATCTCTTTATTATTCTGAACTAAACGATCTTTGATGGCTGTTACTTTGACAAACCAAGAAGGGATTGCCTTGTAAATTAGGGGTGTTCCGCTTCGCCAACAATAGGGATAATTATGCTGGATAGTGTCCTGTTTAAAAAGAACGCCTTTTTCTTTAAGCTCACGGATGAGAATCGGATCTGCTTCTTTGATATTCAAACCGAGTCTGATCAAACGACCTTCTGCATCTACAGAGTCATGACCCAAAAATGGGATGCCAGCTTTTTTACAGGCATCAAAGTCTTCTTGTCCAAAAGCTGGAGCCATATGCACGAGTCCAGTGCCGTCTTCTGTACTGACATGATCGCTGTGCAAAACATAAAATAACTTTTCTGAGATATTTGTAAAATCATCAAATGGCGGTTCATAAGATTGACCTAAAAGATCTTCGCCTTTGAAATCAGAAATGATTTGGGCATCTTTACCTAAAACAGCTTCAAGGCGAGCTTTTGCAACAATATAAACATGAGCATCATCTGATTTTCGAGCTTTGACGTAGTCAATATCTCGACCAATAGCGATGGCTACGTTAGAGGGCAGGGTCCATGGGGTTGTGGTCCAAACCAAGAAATAGGCATCTTTATGGGTTAGCTTAAGTTTAATTGTGATAGCAGGGTCTTGGACGTTTCGATAATCTAAATTAGCTTCGAAATTAGATAGCGGTGTAGAGAGTCTCCAGCTGTAGGGCATTACGCGAAAATCTGAATAAACCAGATTTTTTTCCCACAGTTGCCCAAAGACCCACCAGACAGATTCCATGAAAGAAGTATCCATGGTTTTATAGTTGTTTTTAAAATCAACCCAACGACCCAGACGTGTGATTGTTTTTTCCCATTCTTCTGTGTGTTTTAAAACACCGCTTCTGCAAGCTTCGTTAAATTTATCAACACCAAAAGCTCTGATTTCAGTGGGACCTGAAATACCAAGAGTTTTTTCGGTTTCCATTTCGATGGGCAAACCATGGGTGTCCCAACCAAAGCGGCGTTCGATGCATTTACCACGCATGGTCCAATATCTAGGCACAACGTCTTTAAGCGTCGATGCAACAAAGTGGCCATAATGAGGCAAACCGGTTGCAAACGGGGGGCCATCATAGAAAGAGTACGTGTTTTTGTTGTCTGGCTCTCGGCGGTGTTCGATGCTTTGCTGAAAAGCCGAAATTCGTTCCCAGAATTCTAAGACTTTAAGTTCTTGTTCTGGAAACGAAAATTTTTCTGGGATGGGCTTAAATGCGGGCATTTAATGCGCATAGCTCAAATCCCTTCCTAATCCAAGACCCATCGGAGACCTCTTCCCTAACCCCTCTCCACCAAGTGGAGAGGGGAATTAAGGCGAGATAATTCTTTCAGGATGCGTTCTGTTACAAGGGCAGGGTTTTTGTGTAAATCTGTGTTAAAAAATCGGATAATTTTAACTCCTCGACCGCTTAAAAATCGAGTTCTTTCCAAATCATTTCCTTGAACTTGTGAATTAAGATGGATAGAGCCGTCAAGCTCAATGCCCAATTGTCTTTTTGCGCAGTAGAAATCAATGACATAGGGTCCTATGGGATGTTGTCTTCGAAATTTATGTTTTCCCAAGTTTTTTCTTCTCAGAATTTCCCACAAGATTTCTTCGCTTCTTGTTGAAGATCTTCTAAGAATCCTCGCTCTGAGATGACTTTTATATGTTTCTTCTTTCATATGGTTTTATCCCCCTCTCCACTTGGTGGAGAGGGGTTAGGGGAGAGGTTACCGATGGCTTAGGTCAGAGGTCTCCTATGGTTTATGAAAGTGTTCTCAAAAGAAAACACTTTTCCTGCTCTTTCTCCCACGGTTCAGCATGCCTTGAATTTTGCTTTTGGTTTGCTGTACGAATCCTGCGACAATATCATCATCTTCGCTGCCATCTCCATTGAAATACATAGGTTTCCCAATGTGGATTCTATATTTGACAGGCAAAGGCACAGGGACAATTTGTGGGAGGATTAGTGGAAAACCTGGTGTACCCAATAACTTACCTAGCCATTCGAAATTAGCAAAAGATGGAGCCTGTTCTTCTGCGCCAATTAAAGCCACAGGTAAGATAGGTGTTCCAGTCTTCAGAGCCAATCGCATAAATCCATGTCCAAAATTAGCGAGCTGATAGCGATTTCTAAATAATTTTGAGATGCCTTTGAGGCCTTCTGGAAAGACCATCACTGCTTCTTCTAAACTTAAGAGTTCTTCACAAGAACTGGGTTCTCCAACCACCGTTCCGCCTCTGGCAAAAAGCGTTCCAATAAATGGCAACTCAGCGCTCCAACGTTCTGCCATGCCTCTGAGTAATCTTGGGGTTTTGGGCTCGAGCATAAAAGACATGCCGATCATGAGGGCATCAAAAGGTAACTGTCCTGAGTGGTTTGCGATTACAATCACTCGACCATTTGGGACATTCGAGGCTCCAAAAGTCTGGCAGCGAAAATAATTTTTGTACAGCCAATGCGCTAGTGGCATCAGAGGTTTGATACTCTCTGGATCAAAACCAAAGGGATCGACTCGAAATGAATTTAAGTTTTTCTGCGACAAAGTATGGATGCGTGTTTCAAGCTGTGGGCTCATACTGGGTATTTCAACGAACAATGGATTTTGTCGGTGTCTCGTAGCGCGCGTGTAACCATACTTGGGCAACCGCATTTGGTTTTGGCCAAGGCAGGTAGCGGATCAAAACTGTTTTACGACGAAGAAGATTTTGAAGCTTATATCGCTATTTTAATGGAGTTAGCTAGAAATCAGATGATCGAATTATTTGGATTCTGCTTATATTTCAATGAGCTGCAAATATTGCTGAGTCCTACTCAATTCTCTCTATCACGGATCATGCAGCGCATTCATGGAAGCCATACTCTCAGGATTAATCATCGACAAAAACGAAGAGGGCCTTTGTTTCAAGGTCGGTTTGAGTCTAAAATCTTGGGAGAAGATCAACTAACAGATGCTATTCGAAATATTCATTTGTGGCCTGTACGAAAAGGTCTGGTGAGACGAGCTGAAAATTATGCTTGGAGCACTCATGTTGCCTATCTAGATCCTAAAAATCCGTGGTCAAACTCTCTTGCGTGTTCTCAAATCTTACAAAATTTCTCTGATTCTCAGATCATTGCTCAACGTGCATTTGGCAGATATGTAGAATCAGCAGCTTTGGAACCAGAAGAAGCCTTGGAAGCATTTGGATCTGTTGAATCGAAAAAAATAAAACTTCCCAAACGATTGTCTTTAACAGCATTAGCTAAAAGAGTGAGTCTGTTGCTGAATATTAACGTACTTTTGTTGCATAACGTTTCTAGGAGACAAGACTTGGTGGTTGCTAGAAGACTGTTTGCGACGGCAGCTGTTATGAATGCCTCTCGGACTATTACAGAAGTTGCGACTTTCTTAAAACGCGATAAAGCTCAGGTCAGTCGGTTGGTTTCACAAGGAATGGATTTGGTTCACAAAGATGAGCCGTTTAAGCTACTCTTTAATTCGATATGAAAGCTATTATCAATTTAGGCGCTTTGTCCCGCAATGTATCCAAGATCCAGCAATTAGCGGGTACCCAAAATATTATTGCTATGGTGAAAGCCAATGCTTATGGCCATGGCTTAATTCCTGTGGGACAATTTTTAGAATCTCAGGGGGTTAAGTGCTTTGGAGTTGCAACCGTAGAAGAGGGCGAAGATCTAAGAGCAGCAGGAATCCAAAGCAAAATCTTACTGATGTCAGGTGCTGGGATTTGTTTTGCAGCAGAACGCATTCTAAAAGCCCATCTGACACCACTGGTCTCTTCTATTGAAGAACTTGAGATATTAAATAATTTAGGCAAGAAGCTTGCGATTCACATAGATCTCGATACAGGAATGTCTCGTGGCGGATTTCAGGTGTCTAACTTAAATGCTGCGATTAATTGGTTAACTCATGAAAAGCATTACTTAGATCTAGAGGGCCTCTGTACGCATTTTGCTAATGCCGAAAAACCAGACTGTGAATTTTCAAAAATACAGCTCAGAGAATTTACGAAAGCAAAAGAAAAATTTGAGGCAGCAGGTTTTAGGCCCAGTATGGTTCATGTTTCTAAAAGCAGTGCTATTACGAATCGTATTGGTTTGCCTGATGCCTGGGTAAGACCTGGCATTGCTCTGTATGGCGGCTGCGAAGGCTTTGAACCCGTGATGTCTCTCTTGGCTCCTGTGACACTGGTTAAGACTCTTCAAGCAGGACAAACGGTAGGCTATGACCAAACTTGGCAAGCTTCACGAGAAACAAAAATCGCTTTACTGAGAGCCGGCTACGGGGATGGTTACCCTAGAGCACTTTCGAATACAGGTCCTATTCTGGGTCGCGTTTCTATGGATTTGATTACTCTAGATGCGACAGATCTTGATTTAAAAGTGGGAGATTGGGTGCCGCTCATGAGTATTTTGGAAATTGCTAGGGCATGCCAGACGATTCCTTATGAGATACTTACCCGGGTTGCGCAGAGAACTCAGAGACTCTATAGATAACGCCCATGTTTCCAAAAGCGCTGACGTTTAACGATGTTTTACTCGTACCTGCTTATTCTGAGATTTTGCCGTCGCAAGTGAGTGTCGAAACTCATTTTGGTTCGAAGCTATCTCTTAAGATGCCTATTTTATCAGCTGCCATGGACACTGTCACAACTCATCAGATGGCTATCGCTATGGCTCAAAATGGTGGTTTGGGTGTAATTCATAAAAATCTAGGATTTGAGCTGCAAGCAAAAGAAGTTTCGCTGGTAAAAGCGGCTTCTTGTTTGTGCGCAGCAGCGGTAGGTCCAGGGACAGATTTAGAAGTCAGAGCAAAAGCACTTGTAGATGCAGGTGTTGATGTGCTCGTACTCGATACCGCTCATGGGCATTCTAAGGGGGTGATCAAAGGTGTTCGAAAACTCAAAACTTGGTTTCCTAAATTAGTTATAATCGCTGGCAATATTGCAACAGCAGCCGCCGCAAAAGCATTAATCGAAGCTGGTGCTGATATCGTCAAAGTCGGTATTGGGCCTGGGTCTATTTGTACCACGCGTATCGTTGCCGGTGTTGGGGTGCCACAGCTGACAGCTATTTTAGAAGTTGCTGCTGTTACTCGGCCTTTGGGTATTGGCTTGATCGGAGATGGGGGCATCCAACAATCCGGTGATATTACGAAAGCACTGGCTGCAGGTGCTGATGCTGTGATGCTGGGTTCTTTGCTTGCGGGTACAAAAGAATCTCCTGGCGATGTGATAGAGCATGCTGGCAAATCTTGGAAATCCTATCGAGGCATGGGTAGTCTTTCTGCGATGGCTGAAGGTAGTAAAGATCGCTACGCTCAGGCAGATGTTTCTGAAGGTAAAAAATTAGTAGCAGAAGGTGTTGAAGCGAAAACGCCTTTTAAAGGCGATTTGGCTCCTGTCCTTTATCAATTGGTTGGCGGATTGCGTTCTGGGATGGGTTATTTGGGTGCAGCCAATTTGAGTGAACTTCGTGAAAATGCTCAATTTGTCGAAATCACACCAGCTGGGCTTAGAGAAAGTCATGTGCATGATGTGGATATGACGCATGCTTGATTTTTCAGATTTCTACAAATTATCTGTAGAGCAGCGTCAGCAAAGAATAAACGTTTCTTTAAGTCAAAATTTGAGTTTAGAAACAGCTGATTCTATGATCGAAAATCTTGTGACTACTTTAGGTCTCCCTGTCGGTGTCGCTTGTCATTTTGTGATAGATAATCAACCTGTCTGGATTCCGATGGCCATTGAAGAGCCGTCTGTTATTGCTGCAGCAAGTCACATGGCCAAATTGGCAGCTTTGCGAGGTGGCTTTAAAACGCATGCTGATTTGCCCATTATGATCGGGCAGATTCAGCTTTTAGGTTCACCTGATTGGGATCATGTAAAACAAGTTATCGATGCGCAACGAAGTGAGCTTATCAAAATTGCCAATACCTATTGTAAAAACTTAGTTTTACGAGGGGGTGGATGTGAAAATCTGCGACTTAAAAACCTGTCTCCGAACATGGCTGTGCTCGAAGTTTTAATTAACTGCCAAGATGCCATGGGAGCTAATTTAATTAACACCATGATGGAAGGTTTGGCGCCAAAAATAGAAGAACTCACAGGAGCTAAGGCTGGGTTTAAAATTTTGTCTAACTTGTGTGACCAACGTTTGGCGAGAGCCCGCTGCGAGATTCCGTATGCAGCCTTAGCTATGGATAAAACGCATGACCAGGGCAGGGCTATCGCTCAAAGAATGGTTTTGGGGTATGAGTTTGCTTGTTTGGACCCTTATCGAGGCTGTACGCATAATAAAGGCATTATGAACGGCGTAGATGCAGTTGTGATCGCGACAGGGAATGATTGGCGAGCGGTAGAAGCAGGCGCTCACGCTTATGCAAGCCAGAAACAGGGAGGCTATGGACCTCTAACACATCTTGAATTAAATGACGAAGAAGTCTGCTTGTCTGCTTCTATTGAGTTGCCCTTGGCTTTGGGTGTAGTAGGAGGAATTACTCAAACGCATCCGACGGTGAAAGCTTGCTTGGAATTGCTCGGTGATTTTGGTAAGAGTTCTCGCGCATTGGCAGGTTTGGTTGCATCGGTTGGTTTGGCTCAAAATTTAGGCGCGATGAGAGCGCTGGCTGCAGAGGGGATTCAAAAAGGTCACATGGCTCTTCACCACAGAAAGCAGTTTTAATGACGCGTGCATTCGGAAAAATTATTTTAGCGGGAGAGCATGCCGTAGTTTATGGCTATCCTGCGATTGCAATGACGATTGACTTAGAAGTTCGGATTATCGCTAGGCTCAGTTCACGGCCAGGATTAAATTTTGCACGTCCTAAAATAGACCCTGAGCATAAGTCAGCTTCTTTGTTTGTTGAAGTTCTGCCAAAATTAATCGAGCTTTTAGGTTCTCGGATTAAGCAACTAGAATTTCAAATCGACAGCGATATCCCTGGTGGATGTGGCCTTGGAAGCTCGGCTGCTTTATCGGTTGGACTTATTAGGGCAGCATTGGATTTCTTTGACGAATCGAGAAGTGCTCAAGAAATAGCCCGTATGGCTTTAGAACTCGAAAAAATATTTCATGGCAACCCTTCTGGAGTTGATCATACGGTGATTGCAGAAGAAGGCCTGATTTGGTTTGAGCGTGGAAAAGCTCAAAAGATTATCTCCCAAAAGCCACTTAATCTAAGTATTAAAATGGCCAGTCCTCATGCAGGTACTTTGGCTGCTGTTCAAGCTGTAAGGCGTCGTTATGAGCAAGACAAAGCTGGAACGACTCAAATTTTTGAAGCCATTTCTGAACTAACTTACTCTATGCGCAGAGCGATAGAGCAGGGTGAACTTCCTGAGGTTGGTAGATTGATGACCCAAAATCATGAGCTGCTTAATAAGCTAGGTGTTTCAACCAACGAGCTAGATCTGCTTTGCGCAGATGCTTTAGAGCAGGGCGCCCTGGGAGCTAAACTTACAGGTGCCGGCGGTGGCGGGTGTATTATTGCTCTTTATGAGAACTAAAACACATTTCCAATCACAAAATAAAACTTAGGTGCATAAGATTCTATAGGGCTGGTACCTATATCAAGTCTAACGACTACAGCTTCATCCCATAAGAATCTTAAACCGCCACCGAAACCAACGGCAGGTTTAAAAGTCTCTTTGTCTAGTGTGTTAAAATCCCACGCTACTAAACCAAGATCTGCGAAAGTTACGGCTGTAACATCAAAATGCCAATCCCAGACGTTAAAGCCGACAAATTGGTATCTGAGTTCCACTTGCTTGTAGGCTTTGAGACGTCCAGGGAAATACTGTTCTCTAATGCCTCGACCAATATCCTGACCGCCAAAAGTATTAAAAAAGCGTCCTGTGCCACCGACTCGGACAATTTCTTGTAAAGGCGCTTTCCCATACATGCCGTCAAAAATTAGTTGTGCAGCTAAGACAAGTTTTTTACTAGGCATTAAAGGCAAATAGCCTCGCAAGCTTAAATTGGCTCCCAAATAGCTCCAAGAACTTCCCCAAAAAGGCGAAGATTCTCTGAGTGTTGCTTCGATCCAGTAGCCTTCTTTAGGAGCAGGCTCAAAGTCTCGATTGTCAACCATGACTCCGGCTTCAAGAACGCTGGCAAAACCATTGCCATCGTCTGTCCCAAAATCATATTGATATAAGCTGTCTTTGTAGGGCCCAGATTCACTCCAGTCACCGATTCGATAATGACTTCCTCGCCACGCGAAAATAAGCTCTGTTTTATGAGGCAGAGGTTTGAGCCTCCAGCGGCCATCAATCGTTCCAAAAATTTCGATATAACGTTGCAGATAATAATTAGTTGGTTTCTCTGGAGTACAATCAGCTCGCATTCCCTGGCCGCAATAATTTTCTCCTATATTTGCCAGAAGACCTGCCGTAGATCTGAGTCTTAAAGGCAGATTGGCAACATCGATATAATCAAATCTCAGACGGTGAGATTGGAAACCGGTTAGTGTAAAATATGCTTGAGCATCTAATTCATAACGATAAGGGTTTAAGAGAGGCTCTTTCTTGTAAAAAGATCCGATAGCACCAAAGCCTGTTCCGAATCCGGAAATATAACCAACAGCAGGGATTCCGCCAAAACCATATTTAGACTGTTTGAGTTCTGGTTCCTGTGCAATGACTGTATGAGCCCATAAAAAAAGCAAAAGTATTCTAAGCATTTGTTTGTGCCTGTACATGAGCCAAATAGGATTCCAATTCTTTTTTTGAGTCTGGGTGGCCAATGACTTCCGCGTAAAATTTAATTTTAGGTTCTGTGCCACTGGGTCTAATAATCAATCTCAAGTCATGTTCTCCTGTGTACAAGAGCAAACCAGGATAAAGCGACTTTTGTTTCTCGAAACCCTCTAAATTCTCGGCACGGGCTAAAATAGTTTTTAAATCGCCTCGAACAGACCAAGATAAATTTTGATGTAACCCGTAACTGAGTGCTAGTTCTTCTAGCTTTTGCCAGACGGTTTTATGCTCAGATTTTAAGTCAGCAAATAACTGAGCAAATAAAACAGCTGCAGAAATACCGTCTTTATCTCGAACATGGTTGCCAATGCAGTAGCCTAGAGCTTCTTCGTAACCAAATAAGAATTCTTCACCAAACTGTTTTTCTCGTTCTAAAGCCGTGTGGGCAATGTTCGCAAAACCTGTGAGTGTTTCGGCGTAACTTACTTGATGAGCCTTTGCGATTTTTGAAAGCATTCTCGAAGAAACGACCGTGCTCATAACCAAAGGCTTTTTGTTGCCTTGATAATTTTCAATCAAGTAATTGCCGAGCAAAACACCAATTTCATTGCCCGTAAGCGCTTTCGTGCCAATACAAACAGCAAGTCTATCGGCATCTGGATCATTGGCTAAAATTAAGTCGGCGTTTGTTGCAGCAGAAAGTTTTTTAGCTTCATCGAGTGCGCCAGGCTCTTCTGGATTGGGGAACTTAACCGTTGGAAAATCGCCATCTGGTTTGGCCTGGGAAGCAACGACTTCGATAGAGTCAAACCCTGCTTCTTTCAGAGCCCGCAAGGCATAAATTTCACCGACCCCATGCATGGGCGTGTAGATGATCTTAAGTCTCTCTCTAATTGGTGGAGAGAGATTTAGAGTGAGGTTTCCAAAATAGCTATCAATCACAGAATCTGGGATATTTTTAGGCGTCTTTGTGCTCACGATAATATCTTGATAAGCAGGAGCCTGGTCTAAAATCGTTTCGATATCTTTTGTGGCAGGCGCTACTAACTGCGCACCATCAGAGCCATAAATTTTAATGCCATTGTCTTGAGGTGGATTATGGCTGGCAGTGATCATGACACCTGCAGCAGCTTCTAATTGGGTCACAGAGAAAGCTACGAGAGGCGTTGGGGTCATTTTTGAAAATACAAAACTTTCATGCCCCAAGGCTTCTAAAATTTGTGCGACCAAGAGCGCATATTCTTGACTGTGATGTCGACCGTCAAATCCAATAGCGATTTTGCTTTGACTGGGTAAGCATGTTCCCAGAGAATAAGCAATCTTGGCAACCGATACGCGATTAAGTCGCATATACCCAGCTTCCATTTTTGCCCGAAACCCTGCTGTCCCAAAGCGCCATTGCCCTTGGAGTCGATCTTGGAGCTCACTGGGATCAAGATTTCGAATCTCTTGAACATACTCAGAGTTAGGTTCTTCGCGAAGATAACGCTCCAGAAGGTTATTCATATTTAGGGTCGTTACATAAAAATCGACCTTCTGAAACGGGAGGTGTGGTATAAGAAGCTATGCAAAATATTGACCACGTCATTGAGCAGATCCGAAACGTTCAACCGTTTAGAATGCGTGGGAAAGTACTGGAATCTACCAGTCTGATCATCAAAGCCTCTGTGCCTAACTCAAGAGTAGGGGACGTTTGTTATGTGACCACACAGAGTGAAGAAAACCCACTGATCAAAACAGAAGTGGTTGGTTTTCAAGAAGGCATTGTTTATCTCATGCCACTGGGAGAACTCGAGGGTATTGGGCCTGATTCTGAAGTGATCCCCACTGGTAAACCGTTTTCAATTAAATGCGGCTATGGACTGTTGGGTCGAGTTTTAAATGGCATAGGCGAACCCATGGATGATGGGGTGCCATTGAATCAAATCGATGGTTTAATCGATTGGTCTGTGCACAGAGAAAGCCCGAATCCGTATACGCGTCAACCAGTAGACAAACCTATTGCGATGGGTGTTAGAGCTTTGGATGGTTTGATTACGCTGGGTCGTGGTCAACGTGTAGGCTTATTTGCAGGTTCTGGTGTGGGTAAGTCGACTCTCATGGGCCAAGTTGCTCGTAATACAGAGGCTGAGATTGTCGTTGTCTGTCTGGTAGGTGAACGAGGCCGTGAAGTTCTAGATTTTATTCGGGAGTCTTTAGGCGAAGAAGGCATGAAACGCACTGTTTTGATCGCTGCGACTTCTGATACAGCACCGTTGGTGCGCCTCAAAAGCTGTTATGTCGCTACAGCGATTGCAGAATGGTTTCGAGACCAAGGCCGAGATGTTTTGTTCATGATGGACAGTGCAACTCGCTTTGCCAGGGCTCAGCGTGAAGTAGGTTTAGCACTGGGAGAACCACCCGCGAGACAAGGCTACCCACCTAGCGTTTTTGCTTTAATTCCAAGACTCATGGAACGAACCGGCAATAACGATAAAGGCTCGATTACGGCAATCTATACGGTTTTAGTGCAAGCGGGAGACATGGAAGAGCCTATTGCCGATGAAATGCGTAGTATTTTGGATGGCCATATTGTTCTCAACCGTGCACTCGGTGAACGAAACCATTGGCCAGCGATCGATGTTCTGCCTTCTTTAAGCCGTGTCATGGTTGGCATCGTCACGCCAGAACATCAGAAATCAGCGGGCTATATGCGCGAAACCATGGCCAACTATGAGAAGAATCGCGATTTGATTTTGCTTGGTGCTTATAGCTACGGAACTGACCCTAAAGTTGACTACGCAATTGACAAAAACGAAGCCATCGAGAGTTTTCTAAAACAAAAAACAGATGAGAACGCGCCTTTTGATAAGACGGTTTCTCAGTTGGTTGAGCTATTTTCTGACGCAGAGGATCTAGGCTAATATGTACCCGTTGCAGACGCTTTTTGAGATTCGTGAACGCGCCAAAAAGGACGCCGAAGAAGCTTATGCAAAAGAAAAACAAAAGCTGGATCTAGAAACCAAAAAATTAAACGAACTTCAAGAAAAGCTCAAACAGATGAAAGCCATTCGGGCTCAAAAAAGGGCTGAATATTTTCAAGCCATGGCTTCTCAGACTGTGAAAATAGAAGTGATTAAGTTAGGTGAACGTCACCTGGAAATGCTTTTAGAAAGAGAGCAGGCTTTTATGCTAGAAATCGATGCTCAGAAAAAAGTTGTTGAAGAAGCGCAGGAACACGTGAAACAAGCACTCGAAGCGATGATGAAAGCAACAGAAGATTATAAAGTTTTAGAAAAGCATAAAGAAAAGTGGTCTTTAAAACAGAAGAAAATTCGTGAAGAAAAAGAAGAGTCAGAGAGCGATGATCTGACTCAGTCTCGTTATAATATTAGAGCAAAGGAGTCTGCAGCATGAGTGACCGAGTGGATGCAAATCAATCTTCACAAAACATTGACCGCTCGATTAGAATTCGTGGGCGTGAGCTTCAAAAAAAGCAAACCAACCAAGAGTTTCAGACCAAATTGGCTACCAACCAACAGCTCGGTGCGAATGCTCGTGTTCAAGTAGGCTCGAAACAAGTTTTAGACCAAATGGCAAAAGGTGAAGAAGCAGAGAAGACTGCTACGCCTGAGCAAACGACAGAAACACCTGTGCCTAAAAAAGCGCTTCAGCAAGAAAAATCTCAAAAAACAGAACAGAAAAAAACTGAGAAACAAGCTTCTACTGACAAGCATATTGAGAAGAAAAACGAAAAAACAGTTTTAGATCAGGCTGTGCAACGCAAAAATCAGCAAGAGCAAGAGAGTGGTGAATTTGGTGGCTCTTCAGGCGGAGATTTTTTTCAGCAAGCTGTTACCATGGGCATTGCTACTCAGAAAGCTGAGGCTGTCCCTGGTGGACCGGTTAAAATCCCCGATGAAATACTCAATCAAATTGTTGAACAAGTTCATGCAGGTGTTGACGCAAAAGGTGTTTCTCTCTTTGTGATTGATTTAAAACCCGGTGTTTTGGGTGGCGGACGTATCCAAATTTCAGCACAAGGAAAAAGTGTGAAGCTTAAATTTTCAGGCATGGATGCAGTGTCGCGTAGCCAGGTTAAATCTGCTCAAGGCCAGCTTAAGGAACGACTTGGAAGTAAGGGCTTGGAATTGTCTGAACTTGAAGTTGTTTGATTTGCCAATTTTATTGGAGTATGTGCGTCTGTTCATGAGAAGAAATGTTTTCTTGCTGTTGTTCTCGAGTTTTGCTTTAGCTAATCCCCCATGGAAGTTATCGGCTTCTATTCCGGGTTATGTTGTCTATGACAATCCAGATCCTTCAGCTTCTAAAACACAGAGTGCGTTGATATTTATGGTTGTCAGTATTCAGGCTCAAATCTGTGTTTCTGGTTCTAGGCGCACAGAGCTTTTTAAAAATTTGGGCGCAGCGTTAACATGGTTACGAGAGATGGCACCAGAGATTCCAAATATCATGACCGAAGAAGAGTTAAGAAAATATTTTCCTAACAAATCTTAAACAAATATGCATCGCAGACTCCTCGCGGCAATACCCATACAAGGCCTGAAAGGTCGAGATAAGGGATTTATATTAGGCCAAAATGGCTCAGTCTCACTCAATAATGATATTACGGCCATTCAGGCCTTGGTGGTTAGAAGACGAGACGCCTACAGTGCCCATGTTTACCCAGCCTCACGCGCGTGCATTGCACGTCTGCTATGGCTGGGCTTTTCAATACTATCGGCGACTTTGTCGCCTTGCCTCATGACAAACATTTAATCTGTCCAGCTGAAATCCATTTCGCACTTTTAGGAAAAAAGTGCGACCAATTTCAGAAATCCAAACCGGACATTTTTAAGTTGCTAAAAGAGGACATTTCTAAATTGCTCTGACAGCGCTTACTTTTTCTGATTAGACTGTAGTTTCCATGTTGTGAAATCCCAATTCCCAATGGCTTCTGAGTATTCTTGTCCTGCGTCATCGTGAACTAGTAAGGTTGGACCAGAGTGAGAACCAGAGACCTCTTTCACAGAGCGTGAAAATATATAGTGAACCTCGTTTTTACCAAATTTTGCGGGAAGATTAAAGTGCGGCGCCAGGTCAACAGAGTCGTATGGAGTATCGTATTCCAAATTTAGCCTACCAAGATCGCCATCAGGATCTTCAAAGCAAATTGCCACGTCATAATCACTGTGAGGTCCAAAATTTCTAGGTGTGTCCTTTTTTCTAAAACTATATCCATTTAGGCTGCTTCCATTGAACGCAATCTCTGCGCCAAAATAGGGCTCGGTCCCAGGAAGGCCCTTCTTGATAGCCTTCACAAATGCAATTAGTTGATTCTTAGTGAATCCAATAGGAATGAGGCCAAAGTTTGGATCTTCGGAAACAGCAGGATACCCTAGCGCTGCCTTTTTGAGATCTGCAAGATCCTCCGGCGGCTTTCTATTAACAAGCCGTTCATCATCATCAATGTAGGTTAGACGAACGCGTGCAGAGCGAAGCGAGCCTAACTCATCAAATCCAGCAGGTTGTTCGGCGAGAGATGCGTCGAGTCCTCTGCAGTAGAATCCATAAGACTCAACATCAACACCGTTCGTGGCGAAAGCTTCCTTGGCGAGCATGAGTGATTGCGCAATCGAATGCCTATTTTTTAAGAAATGGTCACACATATCGGATACTAAAGGAACAGCGTCCGCAGCGCGTGGTTTTCCGGCAGAGCAAACGATGGAGGTGAAATTGGCCTGCAGTTTGCAGAGCGACAAGCGATCGAGATTACAGCACCCCAGAATTAATATGCCCGATCTTTGATGAGCTGAGAGTCGTTCTATCTCGTTACGAACCTGATCATTGTGACCGCACAGAACAACCAAGTTTATGGCTGGAACGCCAATCGAATCAGTTGCACCTGGCTGTTCAACCGTATGAACAATCGGTCCAAATAGCGTTTGGATTCGCTCGTCATTGGTCACCAGTCTAACGGTATTGTCGTGTAACCGTTTTGCTTCTTCCCAGCGCGACTGCAGGTAATAAACAGACAATCCACTGGGTACAACACTAAATGGCAGCCGACGGATGCCCCAAAGGCTTTCTTGGGCAAGATTTTCTTGGATCATTGTATCGTTGCAAACCACATAGAACGAAGGCACATTTTTTAGACCTCCAACACTGTCGAGAAGTTCTTCTTGAACATCCGCAAACGGCAATCGGTTGCTGTAGCCTGCGTCGCGCTCTAAACATTTTCCAGACCGATCCCAAAGTTCAAATGCCGTCACAAAACGGGTTTCAGTGCCTTCCGCTGGCGTTTCATATAGTTTGATTGTGGTTAACAGCACGAACGGACTGGTTCGTTCAGTCCAGCCTGAATTTCTTCCAACAGAGTTTAGGCAAAGCGCAGCAGCATCTAAATCTCTCGCGCTAAACGAAGCATTTAAGAAGTTATTAAGAGCCGCCGTGTCTGACTCAGGACTATTTACAACAGCGCTTTCAAGACAGTCCAATACTTGAGCACGGCGCTGTGTTTCAGTTGGATCACGGCGTGTTGTTTGCCGAACTGTCAGAACGGCTTCACACATGGCAATCTCGCAACATGAACGATAAAGTCCATCCCTGGTGGTTACACTCGCTTTCACGATGTTTGGCCCAGAAGGGTCAAGCATCAAGTCAATGATCGTACCTTTGTTTCCTGAAAATCCAATATGGTACCAATCGATGTTTAAAGCAAAACCACTCAGCGCGTACCACACTAAAGCATTTGCCTCGACAGACGCTAGTTGGAACAATTGAGAAGGGTCGGCTGGATTAAGTGCCTCAAAATCTGACTGGCCAAGTCTATAGGATTCACAGAGGCTTTGCAGTCTATTAACTTCACGTCTAAATACGACGGGCGTTTCATCAAGGAACTTATCCCTGAGAGCCTGTCCGATAAGGGTTGCGAATGTGGTTACACCAGACTCCCTCTTGCGAATCATTTGTTCCAAATGCTGTAATGCACCACAAATCTTGTCTTCCTCAATAATTTTCTTAAACTCACGTTTGTTTTTAGTTTTTGAATCCTTGCGATACAAATTATGGACACTACAAAACTCTTCAATGCTCCTCACATCCTTTGAGATGCTGATTGGACCACCGTAGTTCCTGCTAACAGTACCTGTCGAAAGCAACTGATGATTCCTCTCGAATAGGCGACGGACCCACTTAGTTGGTAGTCCTGCTACCTCTTCGTCACACCGATACGGAGGGCAGACAAGTTTCTCCAACTCAAGCACACCATTTGCAGTTCGAACTGCCGTTGTCGTTCTTTCATACGCTTGCATACCAGGCACATGGAACTGGCCAGTGAAAGATTCTTCCGTAGCCAACTTCGTGCACCTAACCAGGCACTCGTAGTCGTTGCCGCGCTTAGTAGCGCTGATACAAACTTTCGCTTTTTGCGAGTCAAGGTTCTTAAAAACTGTTGTTACCCGCGATAGGAATTTTGAAGCCGGTAAAGTTAAGTCTAACCCGCCTTCAAATTCAAGCTTACAAGAGACACTTGTCGGATACTTAACACCAGTTAATACCGGAAATCCACCAAGAGCCGCAAGCCTGTTGGCTTCTTCTGTTAACCTCTGCTCTTCTCTCCCAGCTAACTCGTTTTCAAGCCACTCTTTATCGTTGGAATTTGAGCAAACCGGGCTCGGTTGTCTTGCATGTCGCAGCCTGCACGCCATATCAAACGGGTTAATATTCCTACATTCCTCCCCTTGCTCGCAAGAACCATCTGCGCGTAAGACACATACGGCTCTCTCAGGCGCTGATTCGGATTCTTCTGGTGTTTCAGATTTCGCGACAGGTTCTTTCTCTGTTGGGAGCATTCGCACACCAGGTATCTGGTAAGATCCAGCCTTTACCTGTTGTGCAAGAAGACCAGGCTTAATTTCATGAGACACAAAGCTGCTCTCTTTGTCGTTCTTTTCAAATTCAAATTTAACAGGACTGGTTTGAAGTTCGTGCAACTCCGCCAGCATCTCTTCAAGTGTTTCGCCGCCTTTTGTTTCCTTTAGAGAGTACCGAGCCATCTCGATCTTTTGTTTCAGCTCTTTAATCCGCTCCTGGCGGTCTTTGCTGAGCTCTTGAAATGTTTTTTCACTCTTTGGAAAGCTATTTTGTATGTTGCGTCTTCGCTCAGCTTCCGTCTCTATTTCTTCCGACTTAACGACCCCTTCTCGCAAAAGAGAAACAAACTTGGACAGAAAAGGTAACGCAAAAAGACTCTGGCTCAAACCAGAGAAGCTCGGCGGCGATTGAACCATTCTGCCAATGTTTCTAAAAATGTTTCGAAGCCCAATGGGCTGGGCCAGCGTAGTCTCAGCATGAGACAACGATGCGAACAAAAGAATTTGCAAAAAAACAAAGAGATATCTTCTCATTAGGCGCTCCATTTCAACTGCATTCGCAATATTATGTGACGCCGTATATTCGTATAATGTCTAAACTGCAAGCGATGTATAGTTGAACTATGATTCTTTTGGCGTTTCAAAATTCAGTGGTTGATGCTGTTTCAACCCGGGTTTCGCTGCGCTCCACCCGGGGCTTTATTCAAGCATCCACTTCGTGGATAAAACAAAAAAATTCAACAAGAAAACAAAATTCCTCTTTCCACTGGCTTTTCAAAATCGTTTTATTTTAAGCTTTCTCTTGCAAACATGGTGTTTGCAAAAAAGCCGCCTTCCCCGCGCCTGACAGTTTGGGGAAGAACGGCAGCGTATTAGGCCGAAAAAATAAATACTTTCTCGGCCTCATAAAGTCAACTCGAGTTGACTTGGAGAAGTCATGACCGAACGAGCCCGAAAAATTTTAGATTACCTGCGCAGTCAAAAAAAATCAGAACTTGAGATCCGACAGCAGACGCTTGCTGAAGAATTCAAGTGTTCACGAAGAACAATCGGTAGATGCCTGAAAGAATTAAAAGAAGCGAATTTGTTAACCGATTTAAATAAACGTCATAAAAATCGCTGTAAAATCTATGAAATTAAAATCCCCCTCAATCCCTTGACTCCAGCTGCACAGCATCAACTCAAATTTTATGGCAGAACCTTTAGTGGATTGTTCAAAATGTTCGATGGTAAATCTGGTAGACCGACGTTTGAAAGCTGTTTTGCAGAAGTTGCAAGAGAGCTCGAACACACCACGGATGAAACAGAACTTTATACGAAAATATTTGCTGGCTTGTGGGAACTTCCTTATGTTCGAGAATGCGATATCAGCTGGAGGAGCGAGCCAGAAAACCGCAACAAGGGAGGTATTACTTGGCGATGATAAATCAATCTGAGTCAGAACCGCCTTCTTCTAAAGTTGGGATTACACGATAGACAGGTACTTTTTCTAAGTCTAATGGGTCTATCTTTCTTCTGACCTCAGGTGCTTCTTGTCTTCTGCTTGGTGCCACAAATGGATTCCGAGTTTCTGGTCGTTCTGAGACTTCTGTCGCTGCTGATGATCGGACTAGATCACTCGTTTGTGGCCTTTTGGAGACATGAGGATGCACTACGGTTATTTCTTCTGAAGAAACCAATGTGTCGGGTATTCTGCTGCTGCGCCTGAGCCTGGCATCGTCCTGAGTCTCTGTCTTAATGTCGATAGTATCTATCGGAGGCGGCGTTCGATGTTTTTCACGTGGTACTTGTCCGTGTATTCTTTTGTGTTGGTGTTCAGAAGCAGCATCCAAGACTTGGAACTCGGCAGGTGTTTCTAAGGGTTTGATATTTATCACGGCAACATCAAGAGGATTTTGTTGGAAGTTTTGTTCAGGGAACTCATGTAGCACGCGCATATAGTTAGAACTTGCACTCTGTCTAATATTGACGACGGTTGCGTCTGACTGAGTTTGCTTAGATTCTGGTTTGGAACAAACAATGCCTTTGGCGCATACGTATTTGTAAGTTAGAACTCCTACAAATGTGCAAAAAGCGGCAAAAACAACAGCTGCTCCTGCGAAAACATACATTGTATTTTCTTTTGTCCACCAATCTTTTTTTGGTGGAACCGGCACTGGTTGAAAGCCTGAGCAATCTTTTAGACAATACCCGGGCCCTTTGCCGTTTAATTTTCCTTGATCGCAGAACTCCTTGTCCTGAAGTATATTATCTCCACAGTAAGTAACAGGATGGGACCTAGTAGGTTTTGTGGGCGTGAGTGTTTCTGTCTGTGTTTTGGTTAAGGTTTCTGTTTCGGTCTCTGAGATTGTGTCTGTTTGCCTTTCGTGCAGAGTCTCTGTCAGTGTGGCAGTTTGAGTCATGCTTTGAGAAATTGAAATTGTGCTTGTGTCTGTCAAAGTTAAATCAAGCGTTTTTGTGGATGTCATTGTGTCAGTCATATGATTTGCATTTGTTAGGGTCATTTCATGGGTGAGAGTCTTACTGATTGAAGTTGATTTAGGTATTGGCGTAATCGGTGCTTGTGTTTTGGGGACATTTGTAGTCGGAGATGCAGTGGTTTGATTCGCTATGGTTGGCATTAATGTAGTTGGTATTAGCGTTGTAGGTATGGGGGGCATAGGTTCGTAAGTTGTTAGGATAATCGTACTTGGAGCCAATGTTATTGGACTTGTAGTGCTAGGGGCTGACGTTGTCGGCGTCTGAGTCGACGGACCTGACGTGCTAGGTGTGGATGTCGTTTGAATATAAGTGGTTGGTGTATCCGTAGCTGGGACGAGAGTTGTTAGCGTCAAAGTGCTTGGATTGAAGGTTGTCGGAGCCTGAGTTGAGGGTGCTGACGTGCTGGGCGTAAATGTTGTCGGAATTTGTGTCGATGGCGTTGACGTAGTTGGAGTCAATGTCGTTGGTGCCAGAGTGCTGGGTGTCGATGTCGTTTGAATATAAGTGGTTGGTGTATCCGTAGCTGGAACGAGAGTTGTTGGCGTCAAAGTGCTTGGATTGAAGGTTGTCGGAGTCTGAGTCGATGGTGCTGATGTGCTTGGAGCCGATGTCGTTGGTGCGGCAGTGCTAGGGACGGATGTCGTTGGAGCGGAAGTTGTCG
>JBAXMC010000005.1:0-31654 GCA_037134495.1 Myxococcaceae bacterium | reverse complement strand
CAACATCTCCATCATTTAATTTTTGCATTTCATGAGGGGGGATGAAGATACCACCACTCTTGCCATCGAGCGATTCAAGCCACCCAAATCCTTTTGGGTTACGGCGCGCGATGCCTTCTAATTTTTTCATACTTCTATCTTTATACGTGAACCAATCCAGAAAGCCCACAGACTTTTGTCCGATGGACTAATTCTTCGGTTTCTTCAAAGCTCCCTTGAGCAAAAACAGGAATTTTAACACGACCAATTAACCAGCAAGCACTGGACAACCAAGCATGGTTTTCATCTTTTTTAGTTTGAGTCGAACGTCTGTTTTTAAGCGCTGGGAAATCACTGGTGCCGCCACTGGCAATAATAAATTCTGCACCGGCTTTTTCAAAAGCTTGTGCGATTGCAATCCCATCGGTTGGATCTAATCCACCTGGGCAAAGTTCTTCAACTGTAAGAGCAACACCTTGGCCTGGTTTAAAGTGTTTCAATAAAGCCACAATGCGAGAATCTAAGTCTGGTAAACTTGAAGTTCTGGGAGAAGCTAGTTTGGCCAATTCCCCATCTTCATCCACAGACAAAAAGGATTTAGGGAAAACATCGCGTGAATAGTAAAATTGAGCTTTAAGTTTCATTTGTTTGGTTTTTGAATCTATCATATATTCAAGCACATGAAAAAAGTTTTAACTGGCTTAGACATCTTAGTGGCTGAAAATTTTAAACGCTTTTCAGGGCTTAAAGTTGGAATCTTGGCACACCCAGCCAGTGTCGATTCAAAGCTCGTTCATATTCTGGATCGGTTTTTAGAGCACGGCATACAAGTTAAGCATTTATTTGGCGCTGAACACGGCTTCTGGGGCAATGCTCAGTACATGGAGAGCGTTGACAACTCTCTAGATGCAAAAACGGGTATTCCTATCACAAGTCTCTACGGCCAAACGCGAGATACGCTTTTACTAAAACCAGAAAGCTTGGCCGGCTTAGATATTTTGGTCTGCGACTTACAAGATATCGGTTGTCGCTACTATACGTTTGCTTACACCATCGCATTTGCCATGAAAGCTTGTGCGCAGGCTGGCATCAAATGCATGGTACTAGACAGACCGAATCCATTGGGCGGCGTCCAAAAAGAAGGCAATCTCGTAGAGCCAGGATTCTTGTCTTTTGTCGGAGAGTACCCTCTTCAGAATCGCCACGGTATGACTTTAGGTGAGCTCGCGCAGTTTTTCAAAAAACACGACCAAATCAACTGCGACTTAGAGATTATTGAAACTCAAAATTGGTCTAGGGAGCAATATTTCGATCAAACAGGTTTGCCCTGGGTGTTGCCTAGTCCCAACATGCCAACTCCTGATACAGCACTGGTTTACCCAGGTGCTTGCTTATTTGAAGGCACCAATCTCTCCGAAGGTCGGGGAACAACGAGGCCTTTTGAACTCGCAGGCGCAGCTTATATTCAAGATCCTGACAAGTTTGTTGGTTTCGTTGAATCCTGCGATTTGCCTGGCGTTAAGCTCAGGCCATGCTGGTTCACGCCTTTGTGGGACAAGCACACAAATAAACTTTGCGGTGGCTTACAAATTCACGTGACAAACAGAAGCACTTTCTTGCCCGTTAAAACAGGCATGGCCATTATTTGGGCGGCCAAGCAATTCACAGGTTTTGATTGGCGCACAGAACCTTATGAATTTGTGTCTGACAGACTAGCGATAGATTTGCTGTTTGGAACCGATAAGCCTAGACTGGCGCTGGACACTGCAGCCCAATTTGACACTTTGCTTGACACATTGAAAGACTCTGAGTCCACATATTCTCAGCCTTGATCATATGAAATCTTGCCCAATTGCTCTCTAGCCTTTGCTGTAGCGACTCTGCCTCTGGGAGTACGCATAAGATATCCCTCTTGCAACAAATACGGCTCGTAAACATCTTCGAGTGTACTTGAAGATTCGCCTAGAGCTGCTCCCAGCGTTTCAAGACCTACAGGTTGTCCTTCACAGGTATCAACTAGAAAAGTCAAGATTCGATGATCCATCTGGTCTAAACCGTTAGGCTCAATACCCAAACGAGCTAAAGCCGTCTGAGCAATTTCTGCACTAATCTTTCCTTGATGCAAAACCTGAGCAAAATCACGGACTCTGCGCAAAAGCCTATTCGCAATACGAGGCGTTCCACGACTTCTTTTAGCGATTTCTAAAGCGGCGTTTTTATTAATTTCTATATTCAAGATATGCGCAGAGCGTGTCACAATTTGAGTTAAATCAGCAACGGCATAAAATTCTAATCTGGCTGAAAACCCAAATCGGTCTCGAAGAGGCGATGTCAACAAACCTGTTTTTGTCGTCGCTCCAATCAGCGTAAATGGCTTAATATTCAGTGCAATACTGCGAGCATGCGCCCCTTCTCCAATGATCACATCAAAGCGAAAATCTTCCATCGCTGGATATAAGTTTTCTTCGACAACACTGTGCAGTCTATGAATTTCATCGATGAATAAAATATCGTCAGCATTCAAATTGGTTAGCAATCCAGCCAAATCGCCTTTTTTTTCTAAAGCAGGCCCAGATGTCACAAAGATTTGACTGCCAAGTTCTTTGGCCAAAATATGTGCCAGCGTTGTTTTACCCAGCCCCGGTGGGCCAGAAAGCAAAATATGATCCAACGGCTCGTTTCTCAGTTTGGCAGCCTGTGCAAAAATCTTTAAATTTTCAATCAGTTGAACTTGGCCCACATAGTCGTCAAAAGCTTGTGGGCGAAGTGTTTGCTCAACAACATCTTCTTCAAAGTTTTCAGGTAATAAATCACTCATGCATGTATCTCCCGCAAAGCTTCTCTAAGCAAATCACCCAAGGGTTGATTCTGTTTCGCCAAATGCTCCACGGATTTCACAGCTTTATCTACCTGAACAGATTTGTAGCCGAGATTTGAAATAGCAGAACGCAAATCAGACAAAACACCACCTGAAATCCAAGTCGGAGCAACCGATTTAATTTTATCTTTAAGCTCCAGCACCAATCTTTGAGCCATTTTGGGGCCAATTCCTGGAATTCGGGTTAATTTGGCATGATCTCCAGACCCGAGCGTATCAGCCAGTTCAGAAGTTTCCATGCCAGATAAAATACCCAGAGCCATTTTAGGACCAATGCCAGATACGCTAATAAGCTGCTCAAAACAAAGTAGGCTATCCTCTGAAAGAAAAGCAAAGAGTTCAAGTGCATCTTCTCGTACATGCGTATGCACATACACCGATACTTGTTGCCCTACGGCGCCAAGAGCTGATAAATCAGAAAGAGGCATCGACACACGGTAGCCAACACCCGAAATTAAAATGACAGCCGAACGCAAATTCTTAACCTGCAGTTGACCTGTTAAATACGCAATCATATGGTAAATCCTATGTCGGCTACTTTACACCGCTCTATCTGGGCTGCAATCTATTATGTTCCGTTTTTTGTCCTGTGCGGCATTATTTTCTGGCTTTCAAGCCTGAGTAATCCGCCTATCCCTGAGATCTTCAAGTTCCCTCACTCAGACAAACTCCTGCATGCCTTAGCCTTTGGAACTGTGGGCGCAGCGGCTGCTCTGGGCTCAGCGATCAGGAAAAACTCTTTAAACATCTCTACGTTTCTAGAGGCCTGGATTTTAACGGGTTTTTACGGATTTATTGATGAAATTCACCAAAGATTTACACCTTCGAGAAGTTCTGACGTTGCTGATTGGTTAGCAGATATCATCGGAGCTGCGATTGGAATTTTACTGTTTTTCGCAATTTTCAAAGGCATTCACTGGATTGCCAAGAAACAATAATCCTGTATCATATTTTGCAATGCGTTTTATTATATCATTAATGGGATTATTGTTGGTTAGCTGCGGAAGTCACCCTTTAAGCAGAACACAGGAACAAAAATCCCAAGAAATTCGCGAATTTTTCGCTGATATTCTTGAACCAGCGCCTGCCCCAAGCAAGCCAGAGATTCCTTTTAAGCAAGCTTGCTTTACACACTTAGAAGCTCTTTATTTCATTATTAATAGCCCGGAAGCCCTTGAAAAATCAGGGATCCCAGATGAAATTCGCAAAATCATCCCAAAAAACCTTCAAGAGCTCAAAGACCAGCCCTTAGAAACAATTTTAAAAGCCCTTCATGCTCAAAAAGATTCTTACTTCAGAGATACTCAAACAGAAATAGAGAAGGCCATCAACGATTTCAGATTTGAACTAGAACAACTTAAATCTATTAAAATACCAAAGCTAGGCACTGCTTGGACTGAGTTCTTTCAGAAAATCTTAAACAATTATTTTCCTGATTTAGATTTAGAAGACAAAAAACGTATTTTAGCTTTTGCCATACGTAGAATAAATAGTGAGACAACACCTACTCAATCTTTGCTTAATTGGGTTTATGCTTCCGGGCCCTATTTCCAAAAATATCTCCAGCTTATGGCAGACTATTTAGAGCCTGGAGACGACGAAAAGCTCAAAGACTTGCAAGAAGGTCTCCAGAAAATCAAAGGTCAGCTACCGTCTATTCACAAGTATCACTTAGATCTCTACCTGCAAGAACTTCGTGAAAAAGGCGTTGATTTGGTTGATTTAAAGCCTTTAGGGGCCGCAAGTGTTGGCGAAGTCTTTTCAGCTAAGAATAAAGCTACTGGAAGAAAAATTGTTATCAAATTCATGCGACCTGGCATTGAAGAAATTGCCAAACGAGAACGGGCGTTTTTCAAGACTCAAGCCATACTACCAGCGCTGAAAGAAAGCTTCGAACAGATCGCTCAGCAAATTGATGAAGAATTAGATTATAGAACCGAGCTTACTAAAATCAAACTCGGCATTCCTGCCTATGAAGGCGACGCCTATCAAATTCACGTTGTCAGACCGATTGATGATTTCCCAAACAGCAAAAGATATTTTGCCATGGAATTGGTAGATGGAAAAACTTTTGAACAACTAGGAAAAACAAAGTCAGAAAAAATTGTAAAAAGCATCTTGTGGGAGAAAGTTGCTCGTAAGTTCTTACAACAAGCCTTTTTTGCCAAAGAAAATGCCTTCTTTCATGGTGACTTGCATGATGGAAACCTGATGGTGACTTCTGAAATAGACTTAGAAAAAGACCTAACCAAAGAACAAATCCAGAAATTCATAGATGATGGTCTGATCAAAATTGTTTTAATCGATTTTGGTAACGCACATGCACTTACGCAAAACGAGAGAAGACGACTCAAAGATATTTTCTTACATGCAACCAAGATATCTTATTCACCGAGCAATTTTTTGGAAGCCATGTATCCTGATAATCATAACTTGAATGATACTTTAGAACTTCTGACCCAGACTGTTTTCACTCCAGAAAGGCGAGAAGATTCGGCTCCTCAAAAAATTGGAAAAGCCATGGATGTTCTTCTTGAGAACGGCCTTGTGATCCCAGGCTTCTTAATGGCATTTAAACGCACGGTTGGGATGCTTGATAGAATCTACGATAAACTTGATATCAAAGGCTCTGCAGAGCTACACCATGTGGCTGTAGATACTTATATCAACAATCTTAGACAAATGCTTGAAGAGATGAATACCAGCACGCGTCTCGCTCTCATGGATGGGATTCTATTGAAAGCACAGGCTGCAGAGTGGGAAAGCGAGCAATTAGAAGCATTCTTAGACAAACCTGAAATGAAAGAAGAGTGGATGCGTCTTAGAAAATCAGGCAATCTCTATGCCGTTGGAAATTATATCTTGCCGGTGCTCTTAGAGATGTTCTTAAAGCAAGAAGCTGGAGGTCCTTCAAAAGGGCAAGATAGCCTTGTTGATTTCTTCAAAGAGAAGATTGTTTCTGGCTTTTTTGTGGAGTTTGAAGCCACACAAGTAGCGGTATTATTAAACAAGCCCGAAGCTAAACAAGACTGGAAGGATCTCAGAGCAAAGAAAGAAACCAAGCTAGAGGACCTTGTTGATTTTCTTGCACCTCTTATAAATACCCATGGGAAGTCAGAAGCTTATACAAATTTTGAAGCAAAATTCGTTGCAGACTTGCTCAAAAAACCTGCTATTCAAAAAAAATGGGTTTCACTCAGAACTGCCTGGAACAAAGAAAAAGATCCTAATAAAAAAGCAGAAAAACTGGTTGCTTTAATTAACCTGGTTGAGCCTTATTTATTAGAAAAGATAGACGACTTATTAAAGGGACAAGACTCTAAGAATCATAGTGATGCCTCTGGCGAAGATTTCTGGGAGCTAAAGCTTAAGTTGATAGCACTGGCGTTAGATTTGTCACCTAAACATGAATTCATCACAGCTCTTAGAAATCTTAAAATAGCCTTAGATGATCCAGAAGCTTATCAAATTTCAAAGGCTTATAGAATCGTCCAAGCAGTCAGAAGTTTACCTACTGCACTGGGCAATAAAGCGCTGGATCTTGCAGAAAAAATTCTTTCTAAGACGGATTACTGGTATGCGGGATACCTTATTACACCTTGGAAGCTTGTCCGTTCTTTATACTAAACACCTGCCCTGCTTGCCAATTGGTAGGCAGGGTAGATAAATGCGTAGTCGTTATAAAAGTCTGCGTTTTGAGCTGGTCCACCACTTGAAGTAATCTCAAAGCATTGTGGGGGTCTAGCTCACCCACAATATCGTCTAAGAGCAAAACAGGACTCAGAGCACGGTGAGCAAATACTGCTTGGAGCTGAGCGATTTTTAAAGCTAAAATCAAAATACGGGCCTGCCCCCGAGAGGCACTGAATCTTGCTGGGTGCTGATTCAGCAAAATATCTAAATCATCCAAATGAGGGCCTAGTAAAGTTGTTTTACGGGCACGTTCTTCAGATCTTATTTTTTCCAAACTGGCTTTTAAGTCACCCAAGCTGCTCGGATTATATTCAAAAACACTCGTTAGTTGACCATCAGATAATTTGAAAACAGCTTCTTCGTAATAAGGCCGAATATGCCCTAAGGCTAAGATGCGAGCCTGTTCTATCGAATGCGCAGACTGAGCTAGAACTTGGCTAAAACTATCGAGCTCGACCAAATCTACCAAAGGCTGTTTGAGTAAGCGATTTCGTTGAAGCAGGACTTTCTCATACTGGCGATAATATAAAGCATAATTAGGGTATAAGCTGGCAGTGATTTGATCTAACAAGCGCCGCCTAAGGCCAGCACTACCCATAATGGCACTTAAATCTTCAGGAACGAAAGAAACCAGAGCGATTTTTTCTCTGAGTGCAAAAGAATCCCGAGTTGGTTTATTGTTTATTCGAACTTTCTTGCCGTCTAGATCAATATGAACCGTGACGCTCAGATCGGGCTCAAATTGAGCTTCGATTCTGGCTTCGCGTTCACCAAATAAAATTAAATCACTGTTTTGTTTCACAGGCCGAATGGGTTTTAATTGGGCCCCCATAGCAATCGCATCTAATAAGTTCGTTTTACCCTGACCATTATCGCCAATAAAAAGATTGAGACCGGGCCTTGGGTCCAAAGAAATCGATTTTAAGTTTCTAAAGTAAACAGCTTTTAAATGTCTAAGATTCACGGTCGTTTTCGGCGGCTTCTAGTCTTTGCTGGTATTCTGATTTTAATTTTTTATCAGATTCCTGCTGAACCAATTCCTGCAACACCAAGATACGTTGTTCGTTTATTTTTGCAATCGCTGGCTTAGAACTATTATTTTCTTGCATGAAAGTAACCAAATAATCTAGCGCTAAAGCTTGATGACTCTTGTTACTGCTTTCTGATGCAACGCGTGTAAGCAACGCAATCGAATCTGTATATTTCTCATGTGTCCAAAGTAACATGGCAAAACTAATCTGAGCTTCTGCACGAGCATCGCAAACAACCGTACAGGCAGATAGCTTAGAAAGCAGCTGAGAAGCTCCTTCTAAGTCATGCTCTTCGTGAAGTAAATAAAGCGCCATTCGATAGAGTACGCGGACGGCGGGTTCTGAATCTCTGGAAAGCGCTAGAATCGCCTTTTTGGCTTTTTGAACTTCTTCGAGCGTTGCTTGAAAGTTAGACAAGAGTTCTTCTGGTGTGGTCATAAACTACTTATGCCATTAAAAGCACTTGTTTTGCAAAAAGAACCCTCTCCTCTTGGTGGAGAGGGCAGGGTGAGGTCCTAAGCTACTTGTCTTCGGCGCCAAGCGAATAGACCCAAAGCCAAAACTGCGAATATCATCGCAGCACCAGGAGTCCCTGTGGCATTATTTTTGCAGCTTGGCAGATTGGCAGGATCAATCTGGCAAGTCAGATTAGCGCCGGCAGGACTTCCTGGCACCTGAACGCAAACACCTATGCTCACAGAACCACCCTGGAACATAATCGTACACGAGGCTCCTACGGCAGAACCATCACAAGCTTCAATCACAGCTTGTTGATAGGTAGGAACGTCTTTAACCGTTGTTTTTCCCCCTGCAAAAGAGGACACAGAGAACAAAGCGAAACTTAAAATAACGAGACTTCTTCTTAAATTGAACATTCTTACTCCTTTCAAGAGTAATTTATGTTCGTTGTCTCTATTATGGCTTTTTGATCAGCCGCCTGATTCTAAAGCATCACCCAACATGCGCAGCAATTCTATAAAGTTCACACGTTCATAAAGCCCACGTTCTTTGTGAAGCGGATCGGCCTCAGCAGAATATTTTTGAGCCTCTTCTAAAATCAAATAACCAGGCGATAATTCTTTGGAATCGATCAGCATAGAGCGATACTGTTTTTTACTTTGAGGGTCTTCAAATATGATTTGCTGAGCTGTTTCACTCTGAATTACGGGGTCATTCTCGCTCCCCACCAGAGTGATTCTTGCTCGTTTAATATAATCAAGCTGTCCATCGACAGGGCTCGAAAAATTAAGTGCAGGCAAGAGCAAAGCATAATGACGCATGATCCAAGAGTTGCTTGCTTTAATTCTTGGCATATCTGCTGCTATTTTCTCGCTCCCCATATTCACAAGCGAACGATATTGGATTTGCGCTTTATCTTGATTTACAAGTACATAAGGCGAGTACTCAAAATCTTTATCCAGCATGATATCTGTGAATAATTTGATCATTTCAGGCGCAAAGACTCTGTAATAACCAATCGAAAAAGCTCCTCTGTTAAATTGGTCTGAAAAATCTCTCATGAAATAAGCTTTGCTGTCTGTCAGTGCATGCATGGCCAGTAATTTGTCGTACATGTGGCCAACATTATTCGCTTTGTAGAAAAAGTTTTGGGTGTAGTGCGTATCATAATAGCGCCCTTGATCCATTCCGATATCAATAGAATTTGAACAATCAGTCGCTTGATCTTGCGGCACATAGAAATTATCCGCTGTTAAACAATAATGTCCTGGTTCAACACTTTGCAAAACTTTCCCAAAGAAATTAAGGCCCTTATAAGCTGCCAAGCTCCAATCTTGAACCAGAGGCCAAATACTCAAAGACGTTCTTTGATAGTGATAGAGATATTTAAACGGATTAAGCATCGGCTGATAAGTTCTATCGTAAAGACGAGCCATATAACTGCCCGGTGTAATATTCACACGATCCCGTCTAAAACTATTAAACCAGTAATATGAATCGTAAAGCTCTGCAGCGTTATCGACGATTTCTTCAGCAGAAGCTCCCATGTCCCAACGATTGCAGGTTAACCCACCGCCATAGGCATAAGCATCTGAACAGTACATATAGGGCACTTCATAGAGATTATCCGGTGCTTTTTTTCCAAACATTCTCTTGGCCAAGTTCTGATAATACTGATCAAACGTAACGGTTTTTCGTCGATACATATTTGACGGATTTGGTTTAATGTCTGGCAAAGATTTGACGTCTATTTTAACATCCAAGCCTTTGTCATAATCTGCTTTGACGGCCTGGTAATGCGTTTTTAATTTTTCATCTAAACCGTTTCCTGCGTATAAATACGGCAGATCTTTATAGTTAAACAGATTAATATTGCCGTTCCAAGACCTAGGAACAAAAGCTGAGTTAGATTCGTCAAATACTTCGACTAAATCACCATAACCAAACTGTATCGCCGCGCGGTCATAAAGCCCGATCCCAGAGAAATCACTGTTAAATCTCTGCATGTAATCCATGATCGACGAATATCTTATCTCAGATTTTCGCTTCACGCCATCTTTCCAAAAATCTTCAAAATAATTAAGCGCATCGTAAGATCCAGCAAAATTATGTCTGAGCCCAAATGTATGTCCTAGTTCGTGCGCAGCAACGCCTTTAAATACAGCTGCCCGAATAAGTTGATACGCTTCTAGCCAAGATTTGTCATGCAATTGAGCCGCTAAATCAGCCACATGTGGCTCAATCATCTCAGCCAAATAACAAGCATTGCGTTGACCCAAGAAATCTATTTTCTGCTCTAGAGGAGAGTTTTTGTTTCCCCATTCTGATGGCTTTACTTCTTTGAGTAAATAACGCTCTTCAAGGCCCAAGTTTTTAAGAAGTTCCCAATTACTTACACTGTGTTCCGGTAATTTCACAAAATAATCTTTGTCTCTCAAATTTTTTGTACGTATTTTGACAAGTTTTTCGAAACTGAGAGCTGTCTTATTGGATACATCAGAGTTATACTTGATGACATCTTGATGATTAATCTGCTGAACAATGTCCGCTCCCATCGCGGCATACGTATCCAAAGAAGCACCATAAATGTTGGCAGCGCCATGAATAATTTCTCCTGTCACGGGGTCTGTCAAAGTCGGCCCATATCCAAGAGGTCCTGCTAACTCGGCTTTAGGCGTATAATTTAACATGTTGTACCGAATATCGCCCAGCTGTTCCCACTGAAAGCTTTTAGGCAGATTTTGGGTGATACCTGCCCACTCTAATGCTGCACAAGCTTCTTCTAAATTGGCTGTATTAATTTTTGTTAAGCCATTATCTTTAAGATAATCACTCAGAGAGAATTCGGAGACATATTGATTAATATGCTCTAGATTGCAGCTGTTTCTACGAATCTGAAAAAGCTCTCCATAGAGTTTAAGAACTTCTTCTGGCGTTGTATTTTTTAGTTTTGCGACTGTTTGTAAAAACGCACTACTCCAGTCTCTCGCCAATTCTTGACTGGCTTCAAACAAATCTTCCGGGAAAGAAACATTTACATAGTAGACAATTGGTTTTGGAATTTTTTTATCAACATCTTCCCAAATGTTCCATCGATTAATCAACTGTGTGCGACCACTCAGAGTAAATCCTTGTTCTCGATCGAAGTGATAACGCTCTGTCCTGAAATAGCCAAACTTTGCAAAGACAGGTATTTTATATTGCGTACATTCGTCGATATTATGAATGGTTGGGTTACAGATTTCTGTCCCACCAGGGCCTGAGTACATCCATAATGCCTGTAAATCTTCACAACCAGCATCGCCCTTAAAACACAGTTCTTTATCTTTGTGGCCGTATTCTAACGGAACCGTATCGGGATAAATTTTGGGCACATAATTCGTTGGTTTTATTTTTTTGAAAGACAACTTCATTTTTGCTCTAGAAGGCAGACAGTTCCATTCTCCAATCGCAGCACAAGCTGCCTGCTGAGGCTGTATCAAAGCTTCTTGAGTGGTTTCAATATAATCTTCTGAGGTTCTAACACGATATGGCTCTCGTGCATGTGTTTCACGCTGAATCTGTGCAAAGCCCTGGGTTTTAAACCAATCGTTACAATCTGTGTCAGGGGCGAAATTTTTCGACCAATCAACGCGAACATATTTTCGTTTAAACCAAGGTTGATCCGATGTATTTTCGATAATCAGATTACTTTCAACACCGTTAACATCGTTATAATCTCTTCGAATATCAAAATGGCTAATCACAGCAAAAGCCGCGATCATGCTTTGAGAACCTGCGTTTCCTGACTCTGTTCCAGGTGTTCTTTCATAGGAGCGATAAGCGTAAAGCATATTTTCGCTCAGTTCGAATTTAATTCTATCAGCACCACAAGAAGCTCCAATAAACTGGCTTGCATTGTGATATTGCTTATCAACAATAGAACTACCGTAATACCATTCACCCTTCAAAATAGATTTGTCGATGTACCCACCACTCACTCGACTCACATCTTTGGCGACTTGACAAGAATTGAGAAAACATAATGCTACGAACAAGAAAACAACTTTCATCTCAAACTCCCGTAGCGTTTTACTAAGTGACTCATGTCATCTGCAAAGCCGACAGCATTTTCTAAATCGATTTTGTTTTGCTCGATTTTTGTCTTGATGTCTGCGTCTGAACAAGACAAAGACTCGATTGTCAAACAAGCTGGATTCGAGCGAGAACAGCACTCACCTTCATGAGTTGTCTTTGCACAAAAACATGATGCGTTCTTCGCATGAAATTCTGCATTTGAAAGACATTTTTCAAGGTCTTCTATTTTTTTCTGAAGTTTGTCGAGTTTTTGCAAATAATTCTGCGCAATCGGAAATTTTGCAGTATTTTTTGCCCAATAAAAATGATTCTTATACTTAAATCTAGGTTCTTCATCAGAAATCACATGTCCCTGTTTTTGAATTTCAATTTGCATGGAGTTAAGCAAGTTATACTCCGTGCTCTGTGGGCTCGATAGAAGCGCCGCAGCGTAATACATAGAGCGATATGACAACATGTCTGCGGTTGCAGGAAGCACTGGCTTATGATTTAAATATTCAGGTTTTTTAAGTGTCTCCGGATCTAAAATATCTCGGTGAACCAAATCACCCTCCGGAGAAATCAAAGGTCCAAGTTCAGACCATTCTGAGAGAATCATTTTTGAGAATAAATCTCCGACTTCGTCAGGGAAAAGCCTGTACCAGTTCATCCTGAATAAACGTGGATCTTTGAGATTATCAACTTTGGGAAAATAAGAGCCTGGGTAAGACAAGAAAAACCCAGCATATAATTTTGTGTGAAAACTACCCACATAGTTCATGTGATAATCTTCGTAGTCATTATTAAGACCCACAACGAACGGCCGTCCATCTCCCAAATAGATATTTGAGTACGTATAGTCCCCCACTGCTATGCGTTCGTTTTTGTCGTTTGTCGTTGTCACATTTTCAAGAACACAAGAATCAACTTGATCGATGGGGTGCAAAATATTCTGTTCATCCAGAGTTGTCACGTGCTCGCCAGATACAGGGTGGCCAATCACATGTGAATAGTGATTCAGCCCAGATACAACAGCAGCTAAATAATCTTTTCCTGCATCTGAATCTTTAAACTCAGGGTCTTCGAGCATGTAATAGCCATACCAACGCATGATATGATTAAAGTCTTCGAATATGGCTAGATCTTGAGAGATAATATTTTGAAAATCATTTCGATAGTTCCAGATTCGATCTCTAGAAAAGTGCGTTAAGAAATAGTGGTTCCAATACTGCGTCTTGTTTCTTGCAGCACGACCTCGCATATCAGCACCAAAGTCAAAAGCTCGACAATGGGGCCCTTCTTGACCACTGCTGTCTAAACAAAAACGATAAGGAACCTCGTTGCTTAATATCTTATTTTGGTCATAACCAACCCACTGACGTTCATTAATCTGCTCAGAAGTTCCAACTAATTGCTGTGGAATCTTTTTCCAATCGTTTAAGAAGAGCCATCGTTTTAAACCTTTTTGGCTTGCTTGACCGCTAATATTTTTCCTTGGAAACACTTGGACCATTTGTCCATATCCAAAGAAAATTGCTGCTTTATCATAAGGACCTAGGCCTCCCAAATCCGCATTCCAAGAAGCGTGATAGTCCATGATCGACGAGTACATGAGTTCTTGTTGTCTGAGACAATCTTGCGTATCCAAAACCACTTTCCAAACAGCAATAGAGTCTTTGAGGCAAGAAATTAATTGTTTTTGAAGCTCTGGTTTATCTTTACTGACCCTAATAGCGTCTATGACTTTGGGGGGTAAATTCTGAATCTTCCAAAATTCAGAACCATAATTCAGCGGATCCGCAGACCCAGCCATATTATGCGTCAACCCTTTATTGTGACCCACTTCGTGAAGCGCTACAGCCGTATAAACAGATTCTCTTATTTTCAAGAAACGTTTTTTGGGGTCTTCATCTTTGTACTGCAAAGCAATTCCAACAATTAAACTATCCAAAAATTCTGGAGGATCAGCAATGCCTTTGGCAAGTTGCGTAATGCGATTTTGTTTTTCAAAAAAATAACTGATCGGGTCTAGATTTTTTTCAAATTCAAAGCCGCCTATTTTTGGGAAAAGATACGTTGAATCGATCTCATGAAGCCTTGAAGAAATTTCTGCTTCTGAAACCAACTCTTTCTTCTGGCCTTTGAGGTGCTCTCTCATTCTTGCCATCGCAAATTCATCCGGTAAAAATTCTGCTTCACGTTTAATTTGGCTCATTTTTTGAGTCATGTATCTTTGAGCATCGCCACCCAAAATCAACTCCTTGAAACGAATTTTCCCCATCATCATATCCATCATCTCAATAACTTGCTGAGTTCGTTTGTCTAAATACCAAAGATTAATATTGGCTTGGGACTGAATAATTTCGCCTGTTTGAATATCGGCAAACATGGGACCCAAACCGCTCCAACTGGTGAGAGCATATTTATTAATCAAGTTTAATAAATTATAACGCAAGTCTCCAGAACGCTGATATTTAAACGCATAGTCTGTGCCTTGTGTGTAATATTCAAAAGAAGCACAGATTTTCTCTAGGTCATCGAGTGCTTTGGCTTCTTCTTGAGTGTTTTGTGTAAAAGATGATCCATTTGTAAAATCATTTGCATGATCTAACTTGGTTCTAATATCCTCAAGAGTTACACTGGATGTCTCTTCAACAAGTTTTTTGAGATCTCCAACAAGCAGTCGATTGATATTATCCAAACTACAGCTGTTCTCCCGCAATATCCACATATCTGGGACTTTCGAGATATCAGCATACTGGCCTTTCTTCATTTCAAAAACGAGTTCTTTAAAAATCTTGTTCCATTCAGATTCAACTCTTCGAGAAGCATTTAATAGACTTCTTGGATGAGAAACACTGGTGTAATAAATAATCGGTTTGGGTGAACCGTCTTCGTTCCAAATATTAAACCGCGTAATATTATAATTTTTGTTGGTTTCAAGAGAACCACGTTTGGGATCCCATTTTTGTTGACCTGAAAAAGCAACGCGATAGAACCCAAATTTATCAAACAAGTTGTCTGTGTAATTCAGCGGCTGATAATTACTCTTCTCCGGTTTTCTCATGAAAGAGAATCTAATATCGATAATCGGTGCGGCAGAATCCATCTGAAATGGCTCACCATAAAGACCATAATACTGATAGATATCGGCTTTGACTCCTTGCCTGGTTGTAATTTCAAAATAACCATCTTCAAAACGTGAACGTTTGGGGTTTGCAGGTTCATTTTGACCAATAGCAAAAGAGTTATCGCGCTGAATATTTCCTGAGCCCCACATCCAGGAGCCCTCATCTTGTCGTTTTAATTCTTGTGCAAGATTTTTACTAAAATCGACTTTAAAAAATCTGCGTTTATACCAGCTTCTGTCTGTTTTGTTTTCTTGAAGTAAATTGCCACGAGCAGAAGTCATCGGGTCATAATTTCTTGAAATATCAAAATGACTATTAATCTTGAAAGCTACGACGGGAGCGCCTTTATAGTTATCAGATTCAGCATCGGTTCCTGGCACGGAAGCTTGAGAACGATAACCGATTAAATAATTTTCCGTAATTTCAAATCGAATTGTTTCGGGGTGAAGCCAATGACCATCACCAACAGACAAGGCCTTGCTATCAGGCGCCGTGTCTACAACGGTCATGCGATAGTACCATTCGGGACTGAGGAGACCTTTTTCCCAGTTTGGATTAATCGAAGATTTATCAAGATAGGGGTCAACCACACGATTAATACTCGAGTTACGACTCGTACATGAACTAAAAATCACAAAACTAATCACTGCCAAGCCAACTAGGCGCATCAAAAACCTCTAAATTCCGACGGTTGCCTGAACAAAAATTTGGGTTTGGTTATTCCCAGGTGTCACGAAATCAAAAAACGGAAAAGTTAAGTGCCCTGCTTGGTCATAAGCAGATTGCCAACTCAAAATTCCCGCGCTGAAAGTCAAATTGGTTTCGATTGGAACCGTGTAAGAATAAGCAACTCGACCCATGGTAACTTCGTTAAAATTCTGATTAATCGCATAGGGGCTTCTTAATTCTGGCTGATCTGCGAGCGGCCTTAAAAAATTCACATACCAAGCAAGGCCTAAATTCACTGCATGATTTGGGTTCGACCAGCCCAGCGAAAAAGAGTTATTCAGCGTCCAAATATTCTGGCGACCAGACACCAAACACCTACCATCTCCAAGTCTTTCATCGCCATTTTTAATAATACTGAGGCCCTGAATCGCTTGATCCATGTTCGTGCCCTGATCGTAAGGGTTAATTGCCGCAGTCGGCATCTCTAAACATGGCACACTGATATTCGTATCTGAGTGTGTCCAAGCCAGAATAGACGGTGTAAATCCAGCACTAAATCCCCATTTGTTCCAAGCGATTGGTGCAGCAAAAGTGAATCCTAAAATACGATTCATGTTTCGAGAGAAGCTTGAGACGGGCGCCCATAATCCTGGCCCTGCGCCCAGAGAAAACCCAGAAGATTCGAAATTTAAAATTTTATTCATGATGCCGCTCATCATGAGGTCAGAAAAAACAACTCGATTTTGTGCGTTGGTGGGTGTCGTGACATAGGAATCTAGCCACCAAACACTGATCAGCTGGTAAGCCGAAAGCGAGATTCTGGGCAAGCCCCAGAATTCAGGGATCTTATAACTAGGGGTGAAGATCAGGGAGGTGCTCCAAGCAGGCGTCTGGCTATAGCCAGTCACAAACGTCCCAATCCCAACTGAATTGCCCATAGAAGCAGACAAGGCCCAGTCTTTTTTGACAGGGGTCTGAGCAAGGCTGGCTGCGGCATAAACTAGCCACAGAAAGATTTGGAAAAATCGCATCAAGACCTAGAACAATGATTAGATTCTAAACATTTCCAAATCTTGCCGAATCTGCTTTTTCAGTGCCTCAGCAGAATCAAATTTTTTCTCATCGCGAATTTTGCGTTCAAAAAATATTTCTATTTCCTGCCCATAGAGAGAGCCTTTAAAATCTAAAAAATGCGTTTCAACATGAACGGGGTTGCTTGCCCCGAAAGTAGGCTGCCTACCAATATTCGTTGCGCCTCTGCCAGAAGTCTTCGCATGAGTCACATAAACACCTAAAGGTGGTATTATTTCTTGTTCAACTTGCAAGTTAGCCGTTGGAAAGCCAAGCTGTTGGCCGCGCCCGGCACCTTTGACCACTTCGCCTGTCAAACTATAAGATCTTCCCAAAAAAGCTTTGGCTTTATCTAAATTGCCGCTTAAAATTGCCTCTCGAATCAAACTGGAAGAGCAAATCTCGCCTGATATCATCACAGGTTCTACAACATGAGTTTCAAAGCGCCTATCGGCCCGAAGCATGGCTATATCACCCGATGCTCTTGTCCCAAAAGCAAAATTAGGACCCACAACCAAATAACTAATTTGAAGTTGGTTGATTAAAATTTGTTTAATAAAATCAGCAGGACTTAAAGCCGAGAATTCAGGCGTAAATTCCTGGAAAACAACCCGGTCTATCCCTAAATCACGCATGCTTTGAGCCTTTTGAGCATCAGACATCAAACGCGGGGCTTTTCTAGGATGTGGAGTAAAAGTATAGGCAATTGAAGACTGGCCTGACTTTTTCGCTATTTGGATTGTTTTTTGGAGTAAAGCTTGATGGCCTAGATGTAGGCCATCAAAGTTACCTATCGCAACCACGCTCAAGCGGGGGTACCTTTAGGAACGAATACGCGCTTTTCACGCTTACGTGCACGGGCCTCTGCGGCACGGGCTTTCAGCTTCTTCTTAATGGAAGGTTTGAGGTAATGCTCGCGTTTGCGAACTTCTTTCAAAACGCCGGACTGCTCTACTTTACGCTTGAAACGTTTTAGGGCTCGATCGATGGACTCGCCATCTCTAACAGCTACTTTTGTCAAATTACTCACCTCCTTCCATTTTCAGGAACCAGACCCGTAGCAAAAGCTGCCCAGCTTTGCAAGATGCTCTAATCCTGCTAAATTAAGACTATGACCCAAAGACAACTGTTTGGAACCGATGGAATTCGGGGACAAGCGAATGTTTATCCGATTACTGTCGAAGTCATGTTGGCTTTGGGCCGTGCATTGGCCACCCAAGTTGGTCAGGGCATTATTGTTATCGGCAAAGACACTCGAATCTCTGGGTATGCCTTAGAGCAAGCCCTTGCAGCCGGAATTTGTTCTATGGGAGCAAACGTCAGATTTTTAGGTCCTCTGCCAACACCTGCTATTGCCTATATTACGCGCTCTATCGGGGCAAACCTCGGAGTGGTTATCTCCGCCAGTCATAACTCTTATGAAGACAACGGAGTTAAAATCTTCGGACCAGACGGCTTTAAGCTGCCTGACAGCAAAGAGCTTGAACTCGAAAAATTAATTTTAACCCCTCAATTTTCCAATCCTATCGCGAGTAAAATGGGCAAAGCCAAACGGATCAACGATGCAACGAGCCGTTATGCACAATATCTGAAGTCTCTTATCACTCCTGGCTTTAACTTAAACGGCCTCAAAATCGTTCTAGACTGTGCTCATGGAGCTGCTTACAAAATAGCTCCAGAATTACTCACTGATTTGGGCGCTGACTTAATTATTTTAGGCAACACACCCAATGGCACAAATATTAATCATGAAGTGGGGTCGTTGTACCCTCAATTAGCTCAAAAAATCGTTCGAGATACCGGTGCTGATTTAGGCATTGTCTTAGATGGCGATGCTGATCGTGTTGTCTTAATCGACGAAAAAGGTGATTTGGTTTCAGGTGATTCTCTCCTCGCTTTACTGGCTGATTATTTAAATCGTCACGGTAAATTAAAATCAAATACGCTCGTTAGCACAGACATGAGTAATTTAGCTCTAGAACACTGCTTAAAATCTAAAAATATACAAGTCGAACGCACATCTGTCGGTGACAGATATGTCGTTGAGCGGATGCGTCAAAAAGGTTATTCTTTTGGCGGCGAAGAATCTGTGCATCTTGTTTTTCTAGATCATGGAACCACTGGCGATGGCCTCGCTGGAGCTCTTATGGCTCTAGCGCTCTTACAAGAAGAGCAAAAACCGCTTTCAGAACTCAAAAAAATCTTAACTCCTCTGCCTAGAGCGATTGAAAATCGAAAAGTATCAAAAAAAATTCCGTTTGAACAATTGCCATCTTCTACAGCTCTCATGGCTCAGTTCGAGCAAGAGCTTGGAAATTCGGGGCGCTTATTTGTTCGCTACAGTGGTACCGAACAAAAGTTGCGTGTTTTAGTAGAAGGCCCAGACCAAGCTAGAATCAACCAAATGGCTTCCCAAGTAGCGGATTCAATTTTGAAAGAGATATCTATATTCTGATCATGCTACAATCTAAACATGATCAAATACGGCATCTTATTTGTCATTTTTTCTTCTGTTGTTTACAGCAAAGACTGCCGTGAAACAAACGACTGCCTTGTTCCTCATAAGACTTACCCCTGGGACCAGCAAAAAAAGATCGAGCCCACCTGGGAAGAAGAAGATGAAGATGAGCTGTACGAAGAGCCACTCTGGAGCCATAAGAAAATCAGACAAGATGACGCAGTAATTCTTGAGTCAAGATCTGACAATACTTCAGCAGGAATGTTTTCGATAATGGATGATGTCTGGGCTTTACTTGACTGCTATCATGCAAGAATTTGCTCAGCAGTTAAAATTGATTTTGGAAAGTCAGGTCTTTACTATGATTCCAAAAAAGGACCCAATTGGTTTGACTACTATTTCTTGCCGATTGATTTAGGGACTACTCAAGGGCCATTTATAAAAACTCAAGACCCCTCTGGCACCAATCACAGAGTTCCTGAGTTTAATGGACTCGACAGGATGCAAATAAATTCTATTATTCATGAATACATAGTTGTGAGACCTGAGATTGAACTCGCCGTTCAAAAATTTGTCGACTCCAATTTTAAACATCATTTCGTATTCGGCGTACATTATCGAGGTACGGACAAATCCAGCGAAGCACCTGTAACTCGCTATCCGCGCGTAACCCAAGAGATTCACCGTCAAGTTGATCTCAAGAAACTTTCTAACTATAAAATTTTCGTGGCAACAGATGCGCAAGAATTCCTTGAATATATTGAATCACAATTTCCTGGAAAAATAATCCATGTTCCAAACATTGAACGTTCAACAGACGGCAAACCTCTTCATATCAATAAACATGAAAAACAGTATGAGATTGGCCGAGGTTCCTTGATTGATTGCCTACTTTTATCAAGAACCAATCTTCTAATCAGAACCAGTTCAAATCTGAGTCGCTGGTCAACTTATTTTAATCCAGAATTACCCGTTATTGAGCTCAGCCAGAGACATGATAAAAATTAAAGGGCGATTTTTGTCTTAGGTAAACCACCTGTTTCCGGTATAATCCCTCCCGACCTCCTTTTTTCAAAGGGAGGAGATATCCACACCAAATTATAAGTCTTCTGATATCGATTAATAAAACCCGTGTGAACAAGTAGCTCCGCGCCGTCGGTATTATTTTGCTTTGGCCATTGATTGGTGCCGTTTCCATAGTCGCTCAAGAGTAAGGAAACGGCTTATTCGCAAACACCATGTTTGCGAACTTCATGCTAAATCAAAACGTTTTTGAAATGCAAACTATATCATTTCAGGAAAAGTCGGGTCTATCTTTCTCAGAAACCCGCCGATATCTTTAAGATATTTTATTGGCGCCTTTAAGGTCATCGTTCCATCGAAATCTACGCCAAAAGAAATTGCATGTTCTCTTAAGAACAGCTCATGTTCCCGAAAAAACAAGTCGGCTCTTCTTCCTAATCGGAATTTGAATGCTGTCTCGATCAGACCAGTTTCATACTGAATCGCTCTCTTCGAAAAAAAAGAAAGAGGTGACTCAGGATTCGTATTCCGAAACCCACCGTCGCAGGGTTCCCACACTGCGAACCCTGCTGCAGCATAAAGCCAGATGCTAAGCAGAATCAGCTTCAAAACTTCAGCCTAAATCCAACTTGAGTACTAAACGGTGCTTGAAAAGCCAACGCCTGTCCATAGTTCGGGTTCTTATTAATCGGATTGCCGTTGATATTACGAGCATGATCCAACTGATCTCTGCCGCCGTTCACAATCGGCCTCACCGTGTCGTAAGTATACGTATCATCGTAAGCAACTGGATCTTGGTTGTTCGTGATGTTATACAGCGCCGCAAAGAGTTCTGCAGTTACACTCTCTGTAATGTCATAACCTGCGCCAATATTAATATCGAGAGACCAAGTCCACGGTGTTCTTCCACCTGAACCTCTTGGCAAAATAAATACCTCGTCAGAGCCATAAAACTGGTCGGCTCCTAAAGTCTCATACGGCGTTCCACTCTGGATTCCACCGGATAAACCAAACGTAAAGGAAAGTGGCGAATTAATACCGAAATCTTTGAGTCCAGCCTTATAAAAGCCACTGAGCTTAATCCTGTGCCTTTGATCTTGTGGCAAAGGCCCTGTTCTATTAACCACCAACTGAGGCAAATCGAACTGGCTACTCAAGTTTGGATCCAGCTGACCGTTATTCGCAGTCACCAAGCCTGGGTAGTTACCATATGCCCAAGAAAGGACATAGGTTGCCAGAATCATAAAGTGATCTGAAACTTTTTTATCGAGCCTAAACTGCAACTGCCAAATATCACGCGTTGGTTTAGGGTACTCATTGATACGAGCCAAGTTATTAACCGTTTGCTCTAGACGCGCTCTCTGAGCTGGGTCAGCCGTATGGTTAATCTGGTCTCGGATAGCATCGAGGCTGTTCACATCGAATGTCCCGGGGTTACCAAACATATAGGTTGAACCACCGTCCGTAGACATGTCTTCAATCACGCGGCCTAAATATCTGTAAACACCCGCCACACCAAATACCCACGATGGAAACGGCTCATAGTCCGCACTGAGTACGAACTCGTCAGAATATTGACCCTTCATGCCAGGAGCAACAATCGAATCTTGACTGCCCAATGTTTGGTCGTCAGGAGTTCCTGTCATACACTTGGTTACATCACCGCCAGCAGCTTCTTTCGCACAATTGGCATGTTTCCAGATCTTGATTCGACTTCCCTCGCCACCAAACGCACGCTGGTTGATATCCATCGGGACAGATTCATAATAACGGCCATAGTTAAATCTCAGCGCGCCCTTGCCGTTACCTAAGAAATCCCAGATTACACCAGCACGAGGAGCCCAGTTGTCTAAAATAGAAAACTTACGTTCAAGCGATAGTTGGCTTTGTTCTAGTTGTGGACTGAGAACACCGTAAAATTCCTGTGCTTCCCAACGCAAACCATAGTTCAGAGTCAGATTAGGCGTTGGGTTCCAGCTGTCACCCATAAACGCTCCCCAGTTAAGAGTTTGTGCAAGCGATGGCATTTTCGACGGAACAACTCCCTCAAATCCTCTAATATTAATCGCTTGTTCTTTCAGCTGATCATCATAAACCGTGTAAGTCTTGCCACCGGTATATCCATGTTCACCGCTACCCCTGAGTTGTTCTAAATCGACACCGTATTTAAGTTGGTGTAACCCTGCAAACTCATACAGACTTGTCAGCATGATTTTTTCTGAGATTCTGGTCAGCTGTGAATTATTGAAATTTCCAATGCCACCTTTGGTATAGTTACGAGCAAGGCATCTTGGTGTAGGACCCAAAAACGTATTTTCACAGTCAGATAAGCCACCTGCCCAAAGCTGATTCAAGTCCATATCCTTTGCTATGTAAGTAACCCTGGGTTTATCTCCATTCTGAGTCGTGGGCCAATAGTGGCTCTGCTGGTGGTGAACACCGATCGTCGCATCGAGTTTTAACTTGTCGTTAAAATATTTACCGGCGTAGTTATAAACACCCGTGACCAAGTTACCACCCCATTGTTGATACTGGAACGAACTCGGGTCGCCGTTTAAGCTTAAACTCGGTGCATCGCTATCAAATGGTGTTCCAACAGCTCCGTTAAACATGGTTGGAGCGCCTCTGATTCCTAAGCTTTGTCTGTTATTGTCGTTAATCGCGTGGCTTAATTTAAACGTATATTGGTGCGTTTGGGCGAATCCAGAAAACTGGTCTGAGTAAATTGTATCGCCAAATTTAAACTGACCAAAATCGTCTACAGCTGGCCCGTTTGACCCATTGTTTTGGATGGGCCGAATATCTCGAATCCAGTAATCTTTCTGGATTTCAGGTGAATAACCTATGTGAAACCACAGCTTGTCTTTGACGATGCGGCCACCTAATTCAAAGCCTGTGTTCAAATAATAATCTAACTTGCTTCGACGACTAACAGAGTCAGCTACACGGGTGACTAAACGAGGTGTCGCCTGAAAAAATCCTGGCCGATAATACATGAAAACGCTGCCGTGAAAATCATTGCTTCCACTTTTTGTTCCAGCATTTACAACACCGCCCGTTGCACGACCGAGCTCAGGACCGTAGCCACCTTCTTTAACATCAAACTGGTCGACGAATTCCAAAACCATTCGGGTTCCGCTTAAACCACTTGATGGGTCAGTCGCATTGACGCCGTCAATTACATAGACATTTTCTGGTGAAGTCGCCCCGCCGACAGACTCTCCGTAGCCATCTTTACCTGCACTCGGCAGCGCATTCATGGCGTTACTGAAGTTTCTATCTCGGCCCATAGGAACATTCTGAATATAGTCTTTGGTCAGCGTCACACCGACCGTGCTAGACGCAACGTCAATATGCGTGGCTTTTTCTGTAATTTGGTAAACTTCGCCCTTGGCTTGATCGAGCCTAATGGTCATGTCTGCATGGACCGTTTTATCGATGTAGACTTCGATTCCTGGTCGTTCACTGGCTGCTTCAGCAAACATGGCTTTCAGCGTATAAATACCAGCCGGCAAGTTTGAAATCACAAACAAGCCTGCTTCGTCAGTCATAGCAACTTCTTCACCTTGCAAGACTTTAGAAGTTGCAGCAACGGTAACCCCGCCAACGGCCTCGCCTTTTTCGTCTTTGACAACGCCTTTGATGTTACCAGTTGTGCCTGCTGTGAGAGAGGCCGCCAATAGAAAAAATAGAGATAAAATACGCATTTTAGTTTTTCCCTGGCACAGTAAACTGCGTTGAGCCAATCCCGAGGCCTGTCACGGTAATATCAAAACTGGTATCGGTCGGAGAATCTGGAGGCTTGTTAAAAGTCAAAATCACGGCCGTATTATTGCTTTTTGGGTCTCGCATAGGTGGCAATGTAGTGCTCAGAGTCAAAGCTGATAAGAATTGAGCCTTCGCAAAATCTGCATCAGAAATCGCTGCATTAAACTGGATTCTGGCTTTATAATTATCTGCATCATAGGTCGTACCTACAATTCCGAAATGCTTCGTTCTAAACCAAGCAGCGGCAGCAACAGGCAAGTTACCAAGAACACTCGACACGGGTCCTGCTTTTGAACTAACTTGAGCCATGGGTGTCTGATTTGTGTTCTTAAGTGGCCCAGAAAGGATAGAGACAACAATCACAGAATCCACAGGCAAAGGACTAATCGAATCAATCGTCACTTTAATTGAAGGAGGTGGAAAGTTGCTCACAGGCGTATCTGGTGGTGCAACATATCCACCATCTGGTCGATAACTAATACCGAAGCTTGCAATATTGTCGCATACTTTACAATTTTTTCCTAAAGAATCACAGCAAGCGATCTCGACTACTCCTGAAACAGGTATGAAATCACTGATTGTTTTTGTTTTTTCATTTGAATAGACAACTTTTTCGACAGAGTCGCCATCTAAAAACTCTGAAAATCCTAAGATAATCGAACCCGATGTTTGAAGGACTTTAAGAGAACTTGTATCGCTAGGCAATGCAGATGCATCCTGTGATGAAAAATCGATGATATCGAAATCATCTATGTTTTTCTTGTCGGATGTTTGAAACTTTGCCCTGATTAAATCAGGCTGCACTAAAGCGCTTTGCCCACAAGCGGTCATGAAGAAGACCGGAATGTACAGGCCGAAGATTCTGTTTTTCCAAGTAAGCATGCGAATAACCTCTTACGCTTTCATAATTCTGTTTTCTGCGACGTCGCTATCGAACAATTATACAAACAGCGCAACCCCCTCCAATTCTTCCATGACGACAATCCCGATGTCATGCTATTTGGCTGACAAAGCGTCGGTATATTCAAAATATCTTGTTGATTATAATTTGATCTATCTCATCATGTCGAATGTCGTCATGCCGATACTTTCTGGTTTTGTTCTGCCGATTGCACTAACAGCACTCACCAGCAGAGGCAATATTCCAGCGGCTTCAATACCGGCAGAGGTCATCCCTGTTGGACCTGAAAACTCGCCGTCCTTGGCAGCAGGAACAAAAATTTTGATTAGCTTTATAGCGAGCAGTCTAACAGCCAAAGAACCTATCACGGTTGGCAGCAACACAGGCCTTGCAGTCGGCAGTCAATTCGGTGTGAGAATATTGGATGCAACACCTATTGTTCCCCTGAGTACCGCAGCAATGGTTGGTTATAGTGGACTGGCAGCTATTTTTGGAATTTTTGCAAATCCACTCACTGTGTCAATTGCAAACCGAGTCAGCAGTTCTGGTTTATCAGTGACAGATATAGGGGGCGGCACAACAGCCTCCGGACTTTCAAAGAAAGATATTATTGACATCGCTCTTGCTGTCGCCGGCATCTTAGCCTTTGCGTGGGACAATATTGAACACGCTCTGTGTAGCTATGAGAGTCAGTAGCCCCCCCCGGGCAATATTTACAGTGCTTCAGCTCTAGACTTCAAATTCGTAAACGTCTGTTGAGCCATTGCATGAGCATCAAATGCACCGATGCCGAATATACCATTAGCGCAGAGACTAGTCAGTTTCAGTTTCCCGTATTGAATCACGTCTGTCTGGTTTGGGTTGCCGGCAACGTCTTGAAGACGCCAGAAACCAACAGTATCAAGAACGCAATCACTTGTTTGACTGTGATCTGTGTTCCAGGTAGACCAATCTTTCATCGGGAAAGTATTGATCACATAGTAATGTTTGCTTAATGGATTCGTCGTGAAATCAACCACAACTTTATTTCCACCCAAGCTTTTGGCTTGAGCATTGCCTACTTTGTAAGACCATTCAGCATACTTTGAAAAGTCAGTAAGCACTTTCCAAATGGCATCCTGTTTAGCATTCACACGAAATGCCACAGAGCCTTCTTTGATTTCACCGGCTGTATTATCTTGCAGATAAACCAATTTACCCTGAGCCACCTGAGCTTGCTGATCCGCTGTCAGCGTCACTTTAGGTGGTTCACCTGCGTAAGGTAAGAAATCGGCAAGAGCACTTAGGCTCAAAACTGTAAGAACAAGAAAGATTTTTTTCATTGTTTAAGAGACCTCCTAAGAAGTCTTAGGCCTAAACAATGATTTTTGGCTTAAACGCGTTTTTTAATTTTGTCGAATGTCTGGTGCGCCATATCGCTACCGTTAAATCCACCAATGCCCAAGAAGCCTTTAGCACAAGTTCTATTTAAAACTACTTTCCCGGTATAAAAAACATCGCTTTGACCAGGGTGATCTTTCACTGGCTCTACTCTCCAAAATCCAACGGTATCTAAAACGCAGTCACTCTTTTGAGTTGGGTCAGTTTTCCAGGTTCCATAACCCTTCTTGGCCATAGGGAAATCATGCTCGATGTAATATTTTTTTCCAATAACTTCTGCTTTGAACTCAATATAATATTTATCATCTTGGCTTGGCTTGTAATCTTTCGTACCGCCTACTTTATAGGCCCACTCAGGATACTTACTAAAATCGCCGATTACTTTCCAAATTTTTTCAGGCGTTGCATGTACACGAAAAGCAGCTGTGCCTTCTTTGTAGAATTGCTTGTTTGGTAAATCTTCTGATTTTTCCCAGAAAACCAGCTCACCTTTTTCTAATTTTGCTTTTTGTTCCGCAGTAAGTTCGACTTTAGGGGGTTCACCATAAGGCTCTAGAGCGGCGTAGGCAGTAATAGAAGCCAGCAATAAAAACAGGGTTAAGTTTTTAATCATACGCAGAAGCTGGCACAAAAACGCTCCTGGCAAAAGACCCTCAATATGCTAACTTGCCAGGCACGATGGACCCCAAATACGATGCAAAAACTGTAGAGCTCAAGTGGCAACAAACATTCGATCAGCCAGGTTTCTTTAAACCGAATGCTTCAAAAGAAGATCCGTATGTTATCATGATGCCACCCCCTAACGTCACGGGAGTCCTACACAATGGCCATGCTTTATTTGTGACCCTGCAAGATGTTCTAATGCGGTTTCACAGAATGAAAGGCCGCAAAGCTTTGTGGCTCCCAGGCACTGATCACGCTGGCATTGCAACCCAAACTGTTGTTGAGCGAGAGTTGGCCAAAAACGAATATAAAACTCGACGTGAAATTGGACGCGAAGCCTTTGTAGAACGCATTTGGAAATGGGTGAAACAAAACGGCGCGACGATCGTCACTCAAATGAAACAGCTTGGGGCATCAGCAGATTGGAGTCGTCACAAATTCACGCTTGATCCTGATTTGTCTCATGCCGTTAATGAAGCCTTTGTGAGACTCTGGAACGAAGGGCTGATTTACCGAGGCGAGCGTTTGGTTAACTGGGACCCTGGTACTCAAACAGCACTCAGTAACGAAGAAGTTGATCATATTACCCGAAAAGGCGAGTTATTTAAGTTTGCTTATAAAATAAAGGACTCAGACGAACAAATTATCGTCGCGACAACTCGGCCAGAGACCATGCTGGGCGACACAGCCATCGCTGTAAACCCCAAAGACAAGCGGTACATAGATTTAATCGGGAAATTTGTTACGCATCCGTTTTTTCCAGAAAGAAAGATTCAGATTATTGCAGACCCCATGGTGGACTTAGAGTTTGGAACCGGCGCTGTTAAGATTACGCCAGCTCACGATCACAACGACTTTGCGATGGGTGAGCGTCATAAACTTGAGCGCATTACGATCTTTACGCTTGACGGGAAAATCAACCAACAGGGTGGTGTTTATCAGGGTTTAGATCGTTTTGCAGCCCGCCAAAAAATCAAAGAAGATCTAGAAGCATTAGGCTTTGCGCACGGTAGCGATCCTATTGAACATAATGTCAGTATTTCTTCTCGCTCCGGTGAAGACATTGAGCCTCTGCTGAGTCGGCAATATTTTGTCAGCATGGTCGATATGGGCAAGCAGGCCTATGACGCTGTCCATAACGGCGAAACACGCATTGTTCCTGCGAGCTGGAAAAAAACTTACGACCATTTCATGCTCAACATCCAAGATTGGTGTATCTCACGTCAACTTTGGTGGGGACACCGCATACCCGTGTTTTACGATCTTGAAAAATTAGCCGGACGAAAGTTAAGCGATTTAAGCGATCAGGAAGTACGCGAGCTTTCTGTTGCCAGTACCGAAGATTTGGTTGCTAAACATGGCGCTCAGAAATTCATTCAAGAAAAAGATGTTCTAGACACCTGGTTCTCTTCGGCCTTATGGCCATTTTCTACGCTGGGTTGGCCAAACCAAACAGAAGATCTCAAAATATTTTATCCATCTGCTGTTTTAGAAACGGGCTTTGATATTTTGTTTTTCTGGGTTGCCCGGATGATGATGTTCGGGATCCATTTTATGGGTAAGCCGCCGTTTGCAGATATTTATTTGCATGCCATGGTCAGAGATGCTCATGGACGAAAGATGTCTAAATCTCTGGGCAATGCCATTGACCCAACAGACGTGATCGACGGTATCACCTTAGATGATCTTTTAGCTAAAACAAAAACTTATCCGGTTCCTGCTAAAATACTGCCACAAGTATTAGAAGGTCTTAAAAAAGATTACCCAGAAGGCATCCCTGCGTCTGGAGCCGACGGCTTACGACTCAGTCTGGCCATGTTGTCGGGGCAGGGCCGCGATGTAAAACTCGCGATTCCCCGAGTATCTGGCTATAGAGCATTCTTAAACAAAATCTGGAATGCCACTCGTTTTGCGCTGATGCGTTTAGGAGAAGAGCCTGTTTTGCCGCTAGAACAAGTTCGAACTAATCTAAAACTTGAAGACAAATATATTTTGTCCAGACTTAACCAAGTCATTGGCGAGATAGACAAAAGCTTAAGCAACTATGAGTTTTCGGCTGCTTCTGAAACGCTCTATCAGTTCTTTTGGACTGAGTTCTGCGACTGGTATATCGAATTGGCCAAACTGCGCATTGAGTCTCAAGAGGTCCGGAGCGTCTTGGTTGAGCTGCTCTCGGTAAGCACAAGACTCTTGCATCCATTTTGTCCATTTGTGACAGAAGAAATTTGGACAAATTTGCCAGGTCAAAAAGGCTATTGTTCTTTTGCTGAGTTTCCAAAATCAGATGCTTCTTATGTTGACCTAGAAGCTGAGAGTGAGTTTAAAAAACTTCAGGAAATTATCGTAATGATTCGAAATGCTCGCCAAGAATCGAATTTACCTGCTCAGAAAAAATTACCAGGCGTTATTCTAGCTGACACACAAGCTGATCTCGATTTTATAGCAGGCTACCAAGATGCCATTAGACGCCTAGCGCTTTTAGAGTCTATAGAGCTCAAGCTGCGTTCTGAATACACAGCCCCAAAGTTATCAGCAATTAATTCGAACTCGACTTATGACACAGTGTTGCTCTTAGAAGGCCTCTTAGATTTAGGCGCAGAGAAACAGCGTCTCACCAAAGAACTCGAGAAGATTCAAAAAGAATTATTTGGCTTAGAGCAGCGCCTTGGGAACGCTGGTTTTGTATCGAAAGCACCACCAGAAGTTTTGGAACAGCACAGAGCTCAACAAATCGATTTGTCGCAGAAAAGGGATCGAATCGAGAACAATCTAAGAAACCTATAAACGCCTCTTGTCATTTGCTTGAAAAACAGGCAAATAATGGAGAACCCTGTGGAGGGGTGGCCGAGCGGTTTAAGGCACTGGACTTGAAATCCAGCGTAGGGGCAACTCTACCGTGAGTTCGAATCTCACCTCCTCCGCCACCCTACGCTAAAGCTTTGGGTGGCAAGCCAGTGTTAGGCTCAAATTCATGAAAAATCGTTGTCCATGGGCAGGGAAATCCAAGCCACACTATGAAGAATACCACGACACTGAATGGGGTATTCCTGTTCATGATGACCGAAAGCATTTTGAAATGCTCATTTTGGAAGGCGCTCAAGCCGGCCTGAGCTGGGAAACAATTTTAAAACGCCGTGAGGGTTATCGCGCTGTTTTTCATCAGTTTGATGTTTCGAAAGTCGCTGGTATGAGTGATGCAGAACTCGAACAAGCATTGACAAATACAGGCATTATTCGCAACCGTTTAAAAGTATTCGCTGCTCGTAAAAACGCCCGTGTGTTTTTGGAGATTCAAAAAGAGTTTGGTACGTTTGATGCTTATGTTTGGTCTTTTGTGAACGGAAAAACCATTGTCAATCATCCTATCACCCTCAAAGACGTTCCTCCGCGTTCTGCAGAGTCAGATGCACTTTCAAAAGATCTTAAAACTCGCGGCATGAGTTTTGTCGGTTCGACCATTATGTACGCACATATGCAAGCCACAGGCCTAATAGATGACCACCTAGAAAACTGTTTTAGGAAATAGCTGGTCGGAGCGACAGGATTTGAACCTGCGACCCCTAGACCCCCAGTCCGGAGAGAAGACTGTCCACAACCATCCACCTAGCTCATAACCACACCATATCGCCATTTCAAGAAACCCTCTTTGTCTCTCAACATCTACCAATTCCATCAAAATCTCTCCCAGTGGCTACAGTGGTGGCTACAGTAAAAAAACTCCCCAAACCCACATTCCAACTCTGTCTTTCATGTGTCAGTCATTTGCGAAGCGCAGCAACTTTCTATGCCAGACAATTTCAGCAGCTCCAATCATTTTTTTGAGCCCAGTAACCGTACCTGCTGTATCTTCCGGTACCAACAAGTAACGGTTGCCCTCTGTTCTCAAGCGACGCACCACATAATTCTCTTCATCTAAAACCACCAAGCAGATTTTGCCCATAAGCTTGTGGATATCAGAGCCTGTCAACAAAGGCCCACCCACAAAGTCGCCTTCTGAATAAAACGGTTCCATAAGATTATCTGCCACTTGCGACAGGATGATTTTGCTATCTTCCGGCTGATTGTTCTTGAAGAATTCGACCTCGGCTTGAATCCTTGCCTGTTCTTCAGAAACACGCTTGCGCTCGGGTGCTCGTGCTCGCTGGGCTGTAGGCAGTTCCAGAGTCTTTCGGGTGAGAAGCTTGGTTGGCTGGGCCCCAACGCCCTCTAAAAGCCACTCCACAGTGCAAAAGATGCCTTCCTTGGCTAAAGCTTCGCAGAAAATATTCACATTCTTGCTGCGCGAAAAGTTGCGACCCGTTTCCCAGGACTGAACCGTAAAGCGATTGAGGCCATGTTTTTCACAAAAATCTTTGCGGCTTAGTCGTACAAGGCAACGTGCGCTCTTAAAACGCAATCCAACTTCTGACGGGGTATTTGATAAACTTTCACTCATATTTTTCATTTCCAAACAAATTTGGCGTTATGGCCAAGTAATACACCTGTTCACCTTCC
>JBAXMC010000004.1:0-32612 GCA_037134495.1 Myxococcaceae bacterium | reverse complement strand
CTTCTAACGGTCTTAATGTATCATTGGAACTAAGAAGGTGGTTGCGGGGGGAGGATTTGAACCTCCGGCCTCCGGGTTATGAGCCCGACGAGCTACCGAGCTGCTCTACCCCGCGTTCGCAAACAGAGATAGCAGATCCTGCTCGACTGTCAATACCCAGTCGTCAGAAAAGAATTCAGAAAAAACAAATCTAATTTGTCGCTGGTCTTCTTTCAAGTCTTCAAAATAGATTCTGATAGTTTGATCGGGCAGGGGATTTTGGCGATGCGCTGGCCATTCTATGCAGACAATCGCTTCCGGATCATCCAACAAATTTTCTATGCCCAAATCTTCCAAATCCTGGCCTTGGATTCGATATAAATCAACATGATGTATGACTGGGTTAGTCGCATAGCTATGCGCCAAGGCATAAGTTGGGCTTCTCACACTCAAACTAGAATCCAACGCATGGACCAAACCCGTGACAAAACAAGTTTTTCCTGCGCCCAAATCACCTTCTAGGGCCAAAGTCATGGGGGCAGACAAATGCTTTAATAAACAAGCAGCAATTGCTCTAGTCTCCAAATCAGAATGGCTCTGAATCAAAAAATCTCTTTTCACGGCCGTCTCGGAAACTGAGCATAGTCAGGTTTTCTGCGTTCCAAATAGGCATTGCGGCCTTCTTGGCCTTCTTCAGACATATAAAACAGCATCGTTGCACACCCAGCCAACTCTTGCAGACCGGCTTGACCATCACAGTCTGCATTAAGAGCAGCTTTCAGACATCTAATAGCCATTGGAGAGTTCGCCAAGATTTCTTTGCACCATTGGTCCACTTCTTGGTCTAGCTGAGCCAGCGGAACGACTTTATTGATCAGGCCCATCTCTAAGGCTTCTTGAGCATTGTATTGCCGACACAAAAACCAGATTTCACGGGCTTTTTTTTGACCGACAATTCTGGCCATATAGCTCGCACCGTAGCCCCCATCAAAAGAACCAACTTTGGGTCCTGTTTGCTGAAAAATAGCATTATCTGCAGCAATGGTTAAATCGCACATCATGTGAAGCACATGGCCACCACCGACGGCATAACCAGCTACACGAGCGATTACAGGTTTAGGGCAAGTGCGAATCTGTCGCTGTAAATCTAAGACATTGAGTCTGTGGGTCCCCTGGTCATCTTTGTAGCCAGCATCTCCGCGCACACGCTGATCTCCGCCTGAACAAAAAGCCAAATCGCCTGCACCCGTTAAAACCACAACGCCAATTTTTTCATCATCACGCGCATCATTGAGTGCATGGGACATTTCTTGGACTGTCAGAGGCCTAAAAGCATTTCGAACTTCTGGGCGGTTAATGATTATCTTGGCAACGCCATCGGCTTTTTTGTAAACGATGTCTGTATAAATTTGCATGATTGCTTTGATTTAAGGTAAGGCAGAAACATATGCAAGACGTGATTTTCTTCGCCATCGTTCTAGCTGTAGCCATCTTACGCATTTTTGAACTGATGAAAAGCAATCGTCACCGAAAAATATTGCTTACACAAGGAGGTGTTGAACATGCCTCTGGGCATTACAAATACATGGTTTTACTTCATACAGCTTGGTTTATATCTATGCTTTTCGAAGTAATTTGCTTGAAACGACCGTTTTATTTTTGGTTATTTAGTATGGCACTTGCCGGGACTTTTCTCGGCAATATTTTGCGCTATGTCTCTATGAACACGCTGGGTGTTCGTTGGAACACGAGAATTATAATTTTGCCCGGCAAAGCACCCATCCAAACTGGCATCTATCGTTACTTCAGGCACCCAATTTATATCGGTGTTTGTTTGGAGCTTGCCTGCATCCCTCTGCTTCACACAGCTTATCTAACAGCGATTATTTTTACGATTCTTAATCTTGTTTTGCTCAAAACTCGCATTCGAGAAGAAGAGAAAGCTTTAGGGATTACCATTTGAAGTCCCTCTCCACTTGGTGGAGAGGGATTTAGGGTGAGGTCTGCCTCTCAAGCGTTGACATGACCTGAGAACACAGGTAGATGCGACGATATGGAAGTTAACGCCACGCTTCTCATTCAACTCTTCTTGTTTCTCAGTCTATTAGGCTGGTTGTCTAAATTCTTGTTTTCACCGATGCAAAAGCTTTTTGAAGAACGCGAACGCCGCATTCAGGGAGCCAGAGCAGAAGCGCTTGAACTTCAAAAACAAGCCGCTGATAGACTCGCTGAAGTAGACGCTCGTATTCATGCAGCTCAAAAAGATGCAAAACTTGCTCTTCTCGCCCTTCAAGCAGAAGGCGTTCGATTTCATCGTGAAGTTTTAGAAGCAGCACGTTTACAAAGCGCCGAGCAAATGCGCCTCGCTCATGAAAATTTGAAAGCTGAAATCGATAAAATCAGGGCAGAGCTTGCGCCAACAGAAACAGATTTGTCGAATCAGATACTTAACCGTTTTCTAGGAAATTCTAAGACAGCACAGACAATGGAGCACACACATGCTTAACTGGTGGGGAATTGGCAGCGCTTATAAAAACAGCCCAGCGATTGGCTGGACGTTGCTCACTTTTGGTATTTTTGTGTTTTTTGTAATTCGGTTCACCAAAAAACCGTTGGCTCTTTTTTTAGAAGAGCGCTCTGACAATATTAAAAACGCTATTGAAGAAGCCAAGTTGGCAAAGTTAGATGCCGCTGCAAAGCTTAAACAATACGAACAGCGTCTCTTAGACTTAGATGCCGAAATTTTAAAAATGAAATCTGATTTTCAGCACCAAGGCGAACTAGAACGCAGCAGGCTTAAATTAGACGCCACAAAAATTGCTGAACAAATTCAAAAAGAATCCGCCGAAAGTCTAAAAGCTGAAGTTTCTAGGGCACTCTTAGATCTTAAACAAGAAATTGCTCATCGCGTACTTTTAGCTGCCTCTAAAAACATCAACTTAACGCCAGAGCTAGATCGCTCTCTCTGTTCGTCTTTTGTGAGAGGGACCCTATGAGCCAATTAATTGCCAGGCGCTATGCCAAAGCTTTGATTCAGTCGACTTCTAAACAAACGGACTGGGAACTGATTGAGTCTGACCTTAAGAGTTTGTCTGAAGGCTACTTGAATACGCCCTTGCTGCAGCTTTTTGAGAACCCTGTGTTTCACCCTGAAGAACGTTTGGCATTCTCTAAACTGCTTGGCCTCAATTCTCTGACTCAGCGCTGTTTAGAACTCTTGATTGAGCGTAATCGCACGACCATTTTGCCCGATCTAGAACGCTCTTACACACGCGAACTGGATATCAAGTTAGGCCGTGTTCGTGCTCAGATTACGACAGCTAGAGCTCTGGATCCAGAACAGCTTGTCGAGGTTACAGGAGCACTCTTTAAGCGTATAGGCAAAGAAGTAATTCCTGAAACCATTGTCAGTCCCGCTGTTTTAGGCGGCGTGCGGGCTCAAATTGGCGGCCTTGTTTTTGACAGTACCCTACAGTCTCAATTTTCACAGTTAAGAAGGGATTTATGCAACTAAGAGCTGAAGAAATTTCTCGCGTTCTCAAAGAACAAATTCAAAACTTTGACACTCGAACACAAATCGCCGAAACAGGGACGGTTTTAAAAGTCGGCGATGGTGTTTGCAGAGTTTACGGCCTTGAACGCGCTCAAGCAGGCGAGTTGGTTGAGTTTCCTACAGGCGTTAAAGGCCTTATTTTAAATCTCGATGAAGACAGCGTTGGTATTGCCATCATGGGCTTAGACACTGAAATCAGAGAAGGAGATCGCGTTAAAAGAACAGGCCGTATTGCAGACGTTGCTGTCGGCGATGCTGTCTTGGGGCGTGTCCTAAACGGCCTTGGAGACCCCATCGATGAACGCGGGCCGATTGAATCTACCGAGCGTCGACTGATCGAGAGTAAAGCACCGGGTATTATTGCCAGAGAACCTGTTGGTGAACCCATGCAAACAGGCATTAAAGCCATCGATGCGATGATTCCGATTGGTCGTGGTCAACGAGAGCTAATTATTGGCGATCGCCAGACAGGTAAAACAGCTATCGCTATCGATACGATTTTAAACCAAAAGCATACCGGTGTAAAATGCATTTATGTGGCGATTGGTCAAAAGCAATCGACGGTTGCTCAGGTTGTCGACAAGCTGCGTAAAAATGGCGCTATGGATTACACGGTTGTTGTTTCTGCAACGGCTGCAGACCCAGCTCCTTTGCAATTTTTGGCTCCTTATACAGGGGCAGCAATTGGCGAATACTGGCGCGACAATGGTCAACATGCTCTGATTGTTTACGACGATTTATCTAAACAAGCTGTGGCTTACAGGCAACTTTCACTCTTATTAAGACGCCCACCGGGACGAGAAGCTTACCCTGGAGACGTGTTTTATATTCACAGTCGTTTGCTTGAGCGTGCCGCAAAAATGTCTAAAGCCAAAGGTGGCGGCAGTCTGACAGCGTTACCGATTATTGAAACTCAAGCTGGAGACGTATCGGCTTATATCCCCACTAACGTGATTTCGATTACGGATGGCCAAATTTATCTTGAGGCAGATTTATTCTATTCAGGCCAGCGTCCGGCTGTAAACGTCGGTTTGTCTGTCTCTCGTGTAGGTGGAGCTGCGCAAGTAGCAGCCATGAAGCAATTTGCTGGCACAATGCGGCTTGATTTGGCTCAATATAGAGAGTTGGCAGCCTTTGCACAGTTCGGTTCTGATTTGGATAAAGCAACGCTCGAGCAAATCGCTCGTGGTCAACGCTTATTTGAATTGCTCAAACAAAAACAATATAGCCCAAGTCCGGTTGAAGAACAGATTGTTCAAATCTACGCTGCAACTCAGGCCAAGAGTAAAGAATCGAACGCCACTTTTGTGCGGCATGTTGAGCCTTCTGACATCCCAAGATACGCCGAAGAAATGGTTTCTTATTTGAGAGCCCAACATTCTGGTATTTTGAGTGATATTCGTGAAAATCCTAAAAAGAAAATCGATGGCGAATTAAGAGAGCGCCTCAATCAAGCCTTATTGGCATTCGAGGCGATATGGCAAGCTTAAGAGACATTCGAAAACGCATTAAAAGCGTTAAGAATTCTGAGAAAATCACCAAAGCCATGAAAATGGTATCGGCGGCTAAACTCAAAAAAGCGCAAGATGAAGTTCGAAAGTCCAAAGCTTATGCGCATAAGATGGAAGAAGTCGTTGGACATTTAGCCAAGCGTTTGGAAAATCAAGGCGAGGCACCGCATGCTTTGCTGCAAGATCATCCGACAAAAAAACGCATTGAGTTAGTTGTTTTGACTTCTGACAGGGGTCTTTGTGGTGCGCTTAACTCGAATATTATTCGTAAGGCGCAGCGCTTTTTGACCGAAATGAGCTCTAAACATGACGAAATTCGCGTATCGACTCTGGGCAGAAAAGGCTTTGAGGCTTTAAAACGCGAAGGTGTTTCAATTAGAACCAACTATACAGGTGTTTTAGATCGCCCCAGTTATTTAAAAGCTTCACAAATCGCTGCCGAGCTTTCTGAATCTTATGTTGAAGATTCTGTCGATGCGATTTACTTGGTCTATAACGAGTTTAAAAGTGCGATTTCACAGCAAATTGTTGTGAAGCAGCTTTTGCCGATTGTACCCACTGAATCGCTGGAAGACACGGTTGATTATATTTATGAGCCTTCTCAGACAGAGCTGCTTAATCACTTGTTGCCTAAGCATTTAGCAACTCAGCTCTTTCAGGCCTTTTTAGAGTCTGTGGCTTCAGAGCATGGTGCACGTATGACGGCCATGGACAACGCGACGCGTAACGCCAAAGAAGTGATTTCGTCGCTCACGCTCAAGTATAACAGAGCCCGTCAGGCAGCGATTACGAAAGAGCTCATGGAGATTATCGGCGGAGCAGAGGCCTTGGCCTAATATGACTTACACCTGCGAGCGTTACATTCGATTTGCTGATATAGACGCTGCAGGTTGGCTTTATTACCCCAGATTTATCGAGTTTTGCCACAATGCTTTTGAAGATTGGGTCAACTCGAAAGCGCCTCTTAACTATCGACAGATGATTACGGAGCAGGGTTGGGGTTTCCCTGCTGTGGCCGTCACGGGCAATTATCTGGCGCCGCTTACTCATGGCGACACGGCTGTTATTACGCTCAAGATTACTCATATTGGTAACAGCTCTCTTAAAACAAGCTTTGAGTTTGTAAGAAAGCATGACCAAGTTGTAAGTTTCAAAGGCGAAATCACAACTGTCTGTGTTAGCCTAAAAGAAGGCAAATCGATGCCAATTCCAGCTGAGATGCGGGTGTTTTTTGAGGCCTCGTGACCGACTACTACCGTGAATACATCAAAGCTGGAGCCATTGGGCTGGAAGTTGGCCTCAGCATTATTGTTGGGGCAGGGCTGGGTTATTTTGCCGAGCGTTATTTTGACATTTCCCCTTGGGGTTTGCTGCTGGGTGCTGGGTTTGGGATGGCAACCGCTGGCAGAACCCTCTATCGCTTTTCGAAGCGCTACTTGAAAGATAATCCATGATGGGGGCTTTTATCATCGCTATTGCGATATTGCGTATTAGCTTATTGCTTCGACTGATTCATAAAGTTTTGACAGTAGTTCGGGAAAATCCTATGCCAGAGCCGTGCCTTCCTTCCAAAGAAAAGAACTTCTCCAGCAGTATCATCAAGATTTAGCCAAAACTTTGGATTACTTAGATTACAGCCACTAAAAAGTTTTAAGGCTACCCAAGCATGTGTCAGAGTTAGACAAAGAAACCCTAGAAATCTGGGAAAGTTTTTCAGCGAGATTTGCAAGAGCAGCAGATATTTTCACCAGCAAATATTTGAGGCTTTATTTAGAAATCGAAGAACCTGGTTTTAGAGGTTCCATGAGGGATTTGCTTAACAAATCTGAAAAGCTCGGTTTGCTTGATAATGCAGACAACTGGGCAGAAATTCGTGAGCTCAAAAACATGACGGCTCACGAATATAGCGCAGCAGCTTTTGACCTTTATATGGCAAGACTCTTAGGACTATTTATATGGCAGTCGAGTCGATGACAACCTGAAAGGCGGAGACATTGATTTGCTTTTGTTGCTTGAAGAAGCAGAAGCTAAATCTACTGTGGAATCTCTGAAATATAAAATTCTTGCTGATATTAAGAAGCAAATCGGCGACCAGAAAATAGACCTTTGCATTTATGCTCGCGGTCAAATAGGCCAAGATGCTTTCTTGGATTCTATTTTACCGGGCAGCCTATTTCTTAGCTGATCTTGATGATTTCCTAACATCCCTAGGAGTTCCAGAAAGTTTATTTATGATCGAATTGTAATAATTCGAAATTCCTGTTTCTGGATATTGGTCTGAAAGTTCTTTTAGTTTTTCCAACGGATCTTTCAGTTTTTTTCCCGTTTCGACTGTCTTAGCTTTTGCCAAAATACCATCAATGAGCTTTTTGAGTGGTTCAAACTCATTCTGCCTAACCAGTTCAAAAGCTTTTTCTTTTTCTTCTTCCTTCTTCGCAGATAACACATCACTGAGCACTTCAGATGTTTTTTTCAGACCTTCTTCTATGCGTTCTTTTTTATCTGATGCAATTTTGTTTATTTGTTCGCGAATTTGCTGACTTCGAACTTCAAAAACTCCACCCTTTTTCAGATATTCCTCACCCTTTGCAATTCCATGTTTTTCTAATAGATCATGAAACTCATCAGTAATCGTAGAAACGAAGTTGTTGTAGCCGGCGAGAGCATCTTTTCTGACCTGTACCCTCTCAATTTCTAGCTTCTGCTGTTCTTCAGTCAAAAAGCTCTTTCTTGATTCAGCGACATAATAAGATATTCTTGGATTCTTGCTTGGGTCAAATTGGATCGCTCTCTTCTCCATGATCTTAGCATGTTCAATCTCAAGCTGAAGATGTCTCATCTGAATCAAGTTATCTAATCTCCTGAGAGCATTGTTTAGTGAGCCTTCCATGGAGTAATTAAATTGCTTCTTCTGAAGATCAGTTATCTCATTTGCAACAAAGCTGCTTCCTTTTGACTTATTAAGCAAGTTTTCAAGCTGTGTCTTAAAAGTTTCAATTCGCTTCCTTAGATTTGTAATACTAGAAAAATCTTTTTGTGTTTTTTGCTGTTCTCTTTCAAGGCTGCCTTCAAGATTTTCAATCTCTTTTTTGGTATTATTAATTGCTTCTTGGGTTTGCCTAATCTCTTCCAAGCTCAGCACAAGTTGATTAAATTCTTCTCCCCCAAGATTTCTTGGTTGCGAATCTTTTTCTTGAACTGTCACAAGGTCTGCCAAAGAAGATGAAATCGGTTTCTTGTTTTGATCAAAACCTAATTTCTTAAGATGTTCAACAGCTCTACTTTTCCAAGTGTTATCCGTGGCCAAAGAACGCAAAACAGGCAATTCTCTCTCTTCTGTCAGATTCCACAAAGCTTCTTTCGCTCTTTCAAACTCAGTTGCGATGTCTTTTGTTGGGTCAGCGGTAAAGTCTTTCGGTAATCTCTCACCCAAAGCCTCTTCAAATCCTTGCTTAATCACTTGAGAAGCCTTTTTATGTAAAAAAACTTGTGTGGCTTCTTTGTCTATTTGATTTTGAGTTTTCTTACTTTCATCAAGAAGATCTTTTGCTGAAACTTCGTTCGTTGTCACAAAAAATATGGGAGTAAGCTCCCTTCCTAGAAAACTTATCAATCTCTTAAATTCATCTTCGTTGAGGCTCTGAAGAGTACGACCGGTTAAACCAGCCTGATCCTTTAGTTTCTTAAGTTCATCAATCCTCAAACTCTCAAGACGATTTCGAGTCATCTGCTGAACAATCTCACTAGCAGCTTGAACGGAAGTTTCTCCTGGTAAGGTTGGCCAATAGATAACCTGTCCCTTAACACGCTCTTTACTGTGTGCTCTAAAATCTCCTCCTCTAGCATCACTTGTATACAAACAATCAGTTGGTATTGGATTTTTATCGCAATATTCATCAAAATCTTTATCATTCAAATATGTTTCTTTTGGTTCTTTGTTGCTATCATAAACCAAATTTCTTAAATTTCCTGCCTCGTTATTATGTAAAATCGCAAAACGAGAGGGTTTCTCTTTTTGAGCAAGCAAAAAAGATTTGAATCGTTCTTGCAGAGAATCGGCTTCTTGCTCTTCAGGCATTTCGACTAAAATACTCCCATTCGTTTTTGCTGCACCCAGTTCAAATGCTTTCTGAAATACCAAGGATTCATCTCCTTGAAGAATATTTTCGTCTTTAATTCGCCTAAATTGAAATTCTTGAAGATCTTCCAAGTCTTGTTTCTCTTCTTTGAGTCCCTTGATCTTGTTTTCGTATTTTCCAAATTTGCTATACAGCGTAACAATTGCTGAATTTGAAATATTCTCAGTTTTAACGTCAATATCTCTCCATGTTCCATCTGCAAGCTTCTTAGAATAGAACACCTTTCCAGAGTTATCGATGTACTTAATTATCACAGGGTGCTTAGATTTTGATGAGATGATCTTCTGAAGCTCGACCAAAGATGAATCTTGTGCTTGGTTTTCAGGAACTTCAATAATGGTTTCGGTTCCAAGATTGATTTTCTCTACAGCCTTATTAAAAATGGCATTAAGACTTGAGTTTGCACCCAATGACTCACGCTTACCACTGACTTTAATGACATACTCCAAGTTAAGATTTTCACCTAAAGTCTGTCTCTTTCGAAAAGCTTCAAGTTTATAGTCATTACGACCTATTTTCGATTCAATACTTTCTTTGTTTTGCGTAGCAGACATTTCAAAATAGGGTATTTTAAAATCTGTTAGCATTTTCTGAATGCCAAGATATTTCCCACTGTCATATTCATCCAAAACAACAAAACATTGAGACAGTTCTTCCTGAGACATCCTTCTAAGTTCACTAACCGTCTTATTAATAACACCACGTTCAGACTTGGCATTCGGAGAAACAGATACATGTAGTATTTTTTTTGTGAGAGCAAGAATTTGTGCATCCAATGAAATGGCTTTGCTTTTTCCTGCGCCTGCAGGAGCATGATAACGAGCTCCTTTTTCGATGAGACGAAAAATATCGCATTGCTGCTTCGAAATGGGACTTCTCCCAAGGCCGCCTTCTGCCATTGGGCGCGAAACAGTTTCACAAACTCGAAGCAAAAACTTGACTTGTTCTCGTGGAGCATCTTCGCTAAAAACGTTGAGTAAATCCTGTGCCGAAGCAAAATTTCTAAAAAATCTTACCGCTTCTAACTCCTGTTTAGACAATTCCTCAGCAGAGAGTTGCTGTTCGAGAGGTTTTTCATTGTTTGCCTTCTCCAACTCATCATGTTTTGATTGTCTTTGAGAGCACAGCATATAAGGAAAGACATAGTCTGTTAATACCTGCACGCCATTGTTAGGAAAAGAGCGAAGATATTCAGGATCTAAGTTTCCTTCCTGAGCTAATTGGGCAAGATCTTCTAGTTTAATTGGAGCCTTAGAAATATTCCATTTTTGCAACAATTCAGCTTTCTGTTTTTGAGCCTCTGAAAGTTCGATCAAAGAGCTTACTTGAGTCGTAGCAGGGAAAGAGAATTTAGAGTCTCGTGAATTGGGAGTGCATCTAAGACTCCCTGGAACAGTGTATTTTTTCCTGATTGCTGAAAGCGATTTCGAAAGCACCGCCTCTTCAATCCCAGGTTTGTTAAGTGCAAAGTGAATGCTTTCTGGAACGACTATTTTACTAATTCTTGTTCCAAGACGGGAGATTCTCTTTTCAATTGAATCCCCACCCAGCACTCTCCGACCTGAATTGAAATATCTTATCAGAAGCTGTTTTGCGGAATCCACCAGCTCTGGCGATGGAGAAGCTTCGGGATTATTTTTTGCATTGGTCTGAAGCAACATCCGTAACAAATTACAAGCCTCAACGCAGTCTTTTTCCCTAATATTTTCTGATGCGCAAATATTCAAAAATCTCGCTTTGGCGTTTTTATAATCATCCGGAGATAAATGCATCGAGGCAAAAATACCTGGAGGTAACTCAGAAGGTTGCAAAACAGCTTGAGGAATTCCAGACCGACGTCCAGTTATTAGATCCGAATCATTATCATCGATTTCTTGCTCTTTAGGCAAAGAATTAATATTCCGAGGAAGAGGCTTCTTTGTCTGCAAACCGACTCCCTCAAACCCAGCAGCATTTCTTTGTATTACTTTTCTGCATTCCTGAATCCTAGTCTTTAGAGTTTGAATAAACTCAGTGTTTAGATAAGGACCCAATTTAGTTTCTATTCCGTCCAGAGAATTATCCAAAGCAAAGAAACCAGTTTCGGCAGTGCTGAGAGAAGCCTCAAACGTGTTCAGATCTGAAACAACCTTTTTAAGACCAATAATTGATGCGTTAGCATTTCTTAGTTTTTCCTTAAGCGATTCCGCATTTTGTTTATGTATTTTTCCTAATTTACGAATACGGTCTTCAACAAGGTTATATAGATCTTGATATTTAGTCCATTTGTCTTCATACCCATGATTTTCGATGAAAAGAAGAGCTCGCTCGACTTCTCTGGTGTATCGGGTCACAAGAAGACTTGTTAGTTCTTCTTCAAAGCCAGAAGTATCAACACCAGTCTCTTTTAGGCTAGCAATTTCTAACTTCACTGTTTCGATTTCAGAGTCGACATCCTTAAAAGCAGCCACATCTACAGACTTCGAAGACTCCAACGAGTATATTTTTTTTTCAATGCCTTTAAGAATTTCTGGCAATATCTGAACTACTTTAGATTGCTCAGCTTCCCGATCCTTTTGAGCTTTCTGTGTTACTTTCAAGCTTGTCTGAGCTAGTTGAGTTACATTTCTTCTCTCATCTTCTTCGGCAGCTGCAACATCTTTTCTTGCAGTGATCTCTTCTGTTATCAGAGTTGATACTTTTTCATTGTATTGCTCTAACAACAACAATTTCGATCTTTCATCGCTAAAATTTAAAAGAAACTTAACCATTGCATCAGTCTCAGAGGTCAGCAAACTTGCTCTTTTCGTCTCCTCTGAAACCATAAGCTGTTTTGCGGTAATCTGAGCTGATACCTGAGCAAACGTTTCAAGAATAAGAGCTTTTTCTTGACTTTCTGCACCCTCAACAGCCTGACGAGTTAAATCTTCAAGCTTTTGATGAGCCTCTCTGGCGCCAAGCCTCAAAAATCCTACCGCTTGTTCATTGAATATAGTCAGACGCCTTGAGGTTTCTGCGACAGCGAGTTCGCCTTGTTGAAGAACTTCCTGCTTAACTTTCAAAGCTTGTTGTGCTGACTGAATCTCAGCACCAAAATCATCATAAACCGCTTGAGCAACTTCAATTGAGCTGGTAGCTTCATTTACTTCATCAAGGTTAGTCGCACCCTTAATCAATCCCTGAAGCTGTTTGAAGAATATATTAGCCTTTTCTCTATGTTCTTGAACTTCTAATTCTTCTCTGACTTGCTTTTCAAAAGCTTGAATCGCTTCTGATACTGCCTGACCTTTCAATGCGAATGATTCTTCAAGCATCTGCTTACGTTCAGCTATTATCGTTTTAAGAGCAGTTTTCCGGTCGGCTACATGTTTGCCCATCAATTCTGCTGCGGCCAATGTTGCAGAAACCTGAGAAAATTCATTCAAAATACTCGCTCGACTAGAACTTTCAAGAGATGCCACTTCTAGCTGCATACGTTCTGAGAGTTCGTGAGCCATCAAAGCAGCGGCTGCTTGCGACTCACTATGCTCTATATTTTTTCTGCTGTAATCCTCAAATGCCCCCATCCAACCCTTTGCCCATTCTTGAAGCAAAGCTGTACGGTTATGCTCTTCTGCCTTCATAGCGATTTGAAGCTGTCTTGTTTGTTGTTCAGCCACAAGCGCTGCTCTAGATTGAATTTCCTCATCAACAATCTGATTTCGAGCTTCTGTTTCTTGTTTTGCAACAGCAGTAAGCAGCATCTCTTTGTATTGCTGTAAGATCTCTTTGAATCCTGACGTCTCTTGTTCTTTGATCGCACTTGATAAGAATTGTTCATGCTCTTGAAGCAAAGAGTTAATCAAAGTCTCTCTTTCTGCTTTTTCAGAAGTAGACAAGATTTGCCTGGCTTGAATCTCTGCAGAAACGTGGTTGAAAGTCTGAAGCATTGGAGCTCTGTCTATCTCTTCTGAACTTTCGAGAGTCTGACGAGTTAAGTTTTCAAATTCTGTCTGAGCCTCTCTTGCCAATTGATTCGATTTTATTTCTGCATGCTCACTTAAAAACTGTTCGAACGTTTTCAAAAATTCTGTCGATTGTTCTTTGAAAACACTCAAGCGTTTTTCACCTTCTGCCTTCTCAAGTTCAGCTTGTTGGACCACATGAAGATTATTCTGTATCTGTTTTAACTCGGCTTCATGGCTAGCCAAGAGTAGAGCAAATCCATTGTTTTGAGTTCCGATCTCTGCAATCTTCAACTTGAGAGCTGCGAATTGAAACTCTGCCATTTGCATAAAATGCTCAGCTTCTCGAACATGGCCAGCCCTGATTGCTGTTTCTGATGACTCATTTGCTTTTTGGAGTAATTTTCCAAACGCTTCGATTTCTTCTTTAAGAATTGTACTGCGATCGGTTGCTTCTTGAGCTTCCAATCCTGCCCTGAGTTGTCCCTCAAATACTTGAATCGCTTCTGATAATTGCTGATTTCTTAATGCGAATGACTCTCGTAATATCCGCTCATGTTCGACAACCATGGTTCGAACAGCTGTTTTACGTTCAGCTTCCTGTTTACCCATCAATTCTGCTGCGGCTAGTTCAGCAGAGGTCTGAGAATACTCATTCAAAATACCTGCTCGGGCAGAGCTTTCTAGCGATTTCAGTCCTAGCTGCATGCGCTCAGAGAGTTCATGAGCCATCACAGCTGCGAAATTGTTTCTCCGATAATCCTCAAATGCTCCCCTCCAACCCTCTACCCATTTTTGAAGCAAAGCAGTGCGCTGGCCTTCTTCTGCTTTCATCACAATTTGAAGGCGTCCTGCTTGTTGTTCAGCCACAAGCGCTGCTCTGCCTTGAATCTCACCTAAAGAAACTACTGCTGCACCTTCAATTTTGGGGAATGCTTCTTGTTCTTCCTTGTCGATGGAAGTTCTAGTATTGCTCTCTCTTTCAGCCAATGCTCGCTGTTTAGCTTGTTGAACGATTGGAACCTGAACTGCTGCTACCTGCCATTCTTTTTTCTTAAGATCCTGCAGCAATGTTTTGAATTGGCTCTGCAGTTCTAATACTCTCGCAAACTGCACACTGTCTTTTGAGAAGCTCTTCTCAGCATCAGCAAGCAACTTCTCGCAATCTGTATACCTTCTGTCGTTAAGAGCAGAAGAAAATGCGGAAATTATATTACTTAACCGCTGCTCTTCTTTAGCAAGTTTCTCACCAATTTCTTTCGCTTTAGTGCTGTTCAGTAATTCCTGCAGACCATTTTTGATTGTTTTGAATGCATCTTGTTCTTCTGCGGTAATTTTATCACGATCTTGAGAAGCGATCGACAGCTGTCCTGCTACCTGTTCACCCAAGAGTGCTTCAGTTGGCGTAGTTCGTTGAGATTCAGGACTAACAGAACTTGAGTGAGATAGTTCTGGTTTAACTGTAGCCGTAGCTTGAAGTCTGGCTGCGAATCTTGCATCTATTCCTACACCTCCAATCTTCAGCAAAATATCGGCTTTTAGCTTCATAGCGGCGTCTATGCCGGCCAGTCTATCTAACTTACGAGCCTTATTGTCCTCTATTAGCTGTTGAATATTGAATTCTATGAGCTTTTGTTTCTTTTCAAGCTCTGCAAGAGTAGGAGTATTCTTCTCATCCTTCAGATATTCCGAATATTCTTTCATGCCTTCCATGAGCGCTTGTAGCCCAACAATTGGTTTCGATTCGAGTGCTTTCCCTTTCGCACGACTCTGAATCAGCAACCCATCGAATTTTTTCTTTTCCGCATCATTTTTGCTGGCTCGTTTTGCTTCAATCAATTCAATATGGAGTGCTTGGATATTATCGTACCCAGGGACTAATTCTAGCATGTTTTTAAACTCAACTATTTTAATCTCATTCAAAATTCTTACCTGAAGCTCTTCGAATGCTTTTTTAGCTTTAGCTTTGTCTGCTTTGCTCGTTTTTTTATTAGCCACTAGCTGTCCAAGATTAAACGCCATCAACTCTTGTCTCTTTTTAAGCGCTTCAAGGCTTTCTGAGTGAGCAGGACTGTCAAGAGATTTCGAGTATTCTTTGATGCTTTTCAAGACAGAATCAAGAGTAACCATTTGTTTAGAGACGGATTGAACCAGCGACGATAGCTTAACAGCTGACGCCTTAGAGTTTTCTTCAACTCTCGGTTCTAAAATAACGTAGTGTTTCTTACCGTCATCAACATGGATCCACTGTTTCTTAAGTGTTTTAGAATTAACATCGAAAACTTTTTCAAGTTTTTCAGTGCCAAACGCTTTAATCGTTTCCTGATTTTCAGGAAGGGTAATAAACATGTAGAGTTCATCGTCTGACAGTGTTTTATCGAGTTTCAGAAAATCATCGATATTGCTCAATAAAGTTTTATAGCCTGAGTTATATTCTGAAACATTCTCAATAATTTTTTTTCGTTTTTCAGGTTCTAAGTCCTTAAAGTGCGCTAAAAAAGCATAGTTCTGAGCTGTAGCTAGACTGTTATCATCGTGAGGCGTATCTCGAATGGCGCGAACCTTCCCACTAATTACCCCCTGAGTTTCAGTGATTCTAGCAGGTCCAGTTGGGTCTCTTAAGGATTGCTCAAATTCTCTAAGCTTACTAAAATCGTCCTGAGCCATGAAATTCGATGTCTTGAGAATTTTCACCTGCTCTGCTGAAAATTGATCAATCGAAGGTTTATTTTCAATAATAGCTTCAGAAAGTTTTGAATCACTCAAAGAGCGGATATGCGATAGAGCTACCATGTCCTAACTGTATTATTTTATGACACCAGGAAGCAAGCGAACAAGCTTCCAAGCCCATTGACCATCTCAAATAGGACCCATAGAGTCCTGTTTATGATCCGCGTCCAGAAACTCACAGACTATGCCATTGTTTTGATGGCCGAATTGGCTGAAAAACGCCAGGATTCTGTCTGGACCGCTCGAGAACTCTCGGAGCAATCTGCTATCCCGATCACCACGGTCAGCAAACTCCTCAAACAGCTTCATAACGCTGGCTGGCTCGGTTCCAGCAGGGGGCCACAAGGCGGTTATTTTTTGGCTCAAAAACCTGGAAAAATCTCTCTTTTACAGCTCATAGAAGCTTTCGAAGGCCCCATGCAGCTCACCGATTGCGGCAGCACCTGCCAACTAGACAACACTTGTCCAACCCAAAAACCCTGGCAACGGATCAACCAAATTCTCAAGAAGACCTTGTCGGAGATTTCTCTAGCAGATATGAGCACACATTCATGATCGAAGAACTGACCAACAAAAGCTACGCCTACGGTTTTATAACCGACATTGAAGCTGATACCCTACCTCCAGGCCTTAACGAGGAAGTTGTTCGGTTTATTTCAGCAAAAAAAGAAGAACCTCAGTGGCTCTTAGATTGGCGCCTCAAAGCCTATAAGCACTGGCTCACGCTCAAAGCAGAGCCCACTTGGGCGCATATCAAGTACCCAGAAATCGATTATCAAAAGATTATTTATTATTCAGCCCCTAAGCAAAAAAAACAGCTCAAAAGCTTAGATGAGTTAGACCCAGAAATTTTAAAAACATACCAGAAACTTGGTATTCCCATCAGAGAACAAGAAAAGTTAGCCAACGTAGCTGTTGATGCCGTGTTTGACAGCGTCTCTGTTGCAACCACTTTCAAAAGCCGTTTAAATAAAGTCGGCGTCATTTTTTGCTCTTTCTCCGAAGCAGTGAAAAATCACCCAGAGTTAGTCCAAAAATATTTAGGCTCTGTGGTTCCTATTGCCGACAACTATTTCGCAGCTTTAAACTCAGCCGTATTTAGCGACGGCTCGTTTTGCTATATCCCAAAGGGCGTCAGATGCCCCATGGAACTGTCTACTTATTTTAGAATCAACTCGGCCAACACAGGTCAATTCGAAAGAACTCTCATTGTCGCAGAAGAATCCAGCTATGTGAGCTACTTAGAAGGCTGTACGGCGCCTATGCGTGACGAAAACCAACTTCATGCAGCCGTTGTAGAATTAGTGGCTCTTGATAGAGCCGAGATTAAATATTCAACCGTTCAAAACTGGTACCCGGGCGATGAAAACGGGAAGGGCGGCATTTACAACTTTGTCACCAAACGAGGCGCTTGCAGAGGTTACAAATCCAAGATTTCTTGGACTCAAGTCGAAACAGGCTCTGCTATCACTTGGAAATACCCCAGCGTGATACTTCAAGGCGATGAATCCGTTGGTGAATTTTACTCTGTAGCTGTCACAAATCATCATCAACAAGCAGACACCGGCACCAAGATGATTCACATTGGTAAAAACACCAGCAGTACGATTATTTCGAAAGGTATTTCAGCAGGAAAAAGCCAGAACTCCTATCGAGGCCTTGTGCGTGTTTTAAAAGGCGCCGAAAAAGCCAGAAATTACTCGCAGTGCGACTCTCTGTTATTTGGTCAAGAATGTGGCGCCAATACCTATCCGTATTTGGATATTGCCAATAATTCAGCCCAGATTGAACACGAGGCAACCACTTCGAAAATTAGCGATGACCAACTTTTTTACTGTCAGCAGCGCGGCATTTCTACAGAAGATGCTGTGAACATGATTGTAAACGGATTTTGCAAAAGCGTGTTTCGAAAACTCCCCATGGAGTTTGCTGTCGAAGCACAAAAATTACTCGGTATTTCTCTAGAAGGAGCGGTGGGTTAACGCCATGCTTGAAATCAAAAATCTTAAAGTTAATATTGGCGATAAGCCTATTTTAAAAGGCCTCTCTCTGAGCGTTAAGCCTGGCGAAATTCACGCCATTATGGGACCTAACGGCTCTGGCAAGAGTACTCTGTCCCAAGTTTTGGCGGGGCATCCCGATTACACCATTACCGACGGCTCTGTCTTGTTTAAAAATCAGAACTTACTGGAAGAAAAACCAGAAGAACGAGCTCTGAAGGGCTTGTTTTTAGCGTTTCAATACCCTGTTGAAATCTCCGGGGTTAACAATACCTATTTTTTGAAAGCAGCCCTGAATGCCAAACGCAAATCTCAAAACTTGCCTGAGTTAGACGCCATTGATTTCTTAAAGCTCATCAAAGAAAAAATGGCGCTCCTCAAAATGGACGAAGCGTTTTTGCAACGCAGCGTGAACGAAGGTTTTTCAGGCGGCGAGAAAAAACGAAATGAAGCGCTTCAAATTGCTCTATTAGAACCTGACCTGGCGATTTTAGACGAGACCGATTCAGGGTTAGACATAGACGCTCTCAAAATCGTTGCTGAAAGTATTAACGCGCTTCGAAGCCCAACAAGAAGCTTCTTAGTCGTTACGCACTATCAAAGATTACTCGATTATATTGTTCCCGATTATGTTCATGTGCTCCAAAATGGACAAATTACACAATCGGGCGGAAAAGAATTGGCCTTAGAACTAGAACGAAGTGGTTATGAAAATCCGCGTTAAAGAAGGCGAAACTTATTCGGGAACCTCTCCCCTAACCCCTCTCCACCAAGTGGAGAGCGGAGTGACGGAACAATTTTTTGAACTTGAGGCAAACAGTCATCTTGATCTTGTACGCATCAGTTTTGGAGAAGACGATTTCAAACAAAGCTTCGAAGTTGTTTTTCTAGGAGAAGGTGCTTCCTGTAATCTGCAATTTCTAGATTTAGCTAAGAATTCTAGGAAGTTAGAGACGATTATTAAAGTTAAGCATAACGTTCCTAATTGCAAAAGCGTTCAAGTTCATAAGGGCCTGTATTCAGATAACTCTCGAGGAATCTTTAAAGCTTTTATTGAAGTCGCCAAGCATGCTCTCGGGACAGACGCTTCGCAGCTGCATAGAAGTTTACTGTTGTCACCAAGCGCTAGAGTTCAGGCTGAACCGCATCTTCAAATCGGCGCTGATGCTGTTAAATGCAAACACGGAATCAGTATCGGGCAACTGGACGAAAAAGCTTTGTTTTACTTAAAAGCACGAGGATTAGACGAGCAAACAGCTAAAAGATTTTTGATTCAAGGCTTCGCCAAAGAAATTTTAGAAGCTATTGAAGATGAGAAATCTAGGCAAGAATTAGAACAGCAGGTGTTCGCATGGATATAAGAAGCCAATTTCCTATTTTAAACCAGCAAGTTCACGGCAAACGGCTTGTGTATTTAGATAGCGCTGCAACAGCGCTGAAGCCCATTTCTGTGGTAGAAGCCGAGCGAGCCTATGAACTCGAATACTGCGCAAATATCCATAGAGGCGTGCATTATTTGAGCGAGAAAGCAACGCTGGCGTATGAGCAAGTTCGTACACAAGCACAGAAATTTTTAAACGCACGCTCTGAACGTGAAATTATTTTTACGCCGGGAACAACTGCCGGTATTAATTTAGTGGCCTATAGCTATGGCCGAAAGTTTCTGAAGTCTGGCGACGAAATTTGGATTTCGAGTTTAGAACACCACTCTAATATCGTTCCGTGGCAAATCCTATGCCAAGAAATAGGCTGTGTTTTGAAAGTAATTCCTCTGGGTCACTCCGGCGAGCTTGAGTTTTGTAAAAATTCCAAATTACTGGCTTTTACTTATGCATCAAACGCCCTAGGTATTTTTAATCCCGTAGAAGATTGGATTAAACAAGCCAAGGCGCACAACATGACCGTCTTAATTGACGCCGCACAAGCCGCGCCTCATATTAAACTTGATGTTCAAGCACTCGACTGTGATTTCTTGGTCTTTTCGGGCCACAAAATTTATGGCCCAACCGGCACGGGTATTTTATACGGCAAAGAAGCTTTGTTAAACTCAATGCCTCCGTACCAAACTGGCGGCGACATGATTGAGCAAGTTACTTTTGAGAAAACAACTTACGCCAAGCTACCAGCTAAATTCGAAGCCGGGACACCCAATATTTCAGGCGTAATTGGCCTTGGCGCAGCGATAGATTTTTTAGGGGGCTTGCCTGCCATAGCTTCAGCGAAGGCAGGTGAGGTTTCCTCTGCAAAACAGCGCCTTCTAGAAGTCCCCGGGATTAGATTATTCGGTGACACAGAAAACAAGCTGCCTATTTTTTCGTTCTTACTGGGCAACATACACCCTCATGATATTAGCTCGATTATCGACCAAGAAGGCGTGGCTGTCAGAGCAGGGCACTTGTGCACACAGCCACTCTTGAAGTTGCTCGGAGTACCTGCACTCGTACGAGCTTCCCTGGGTGCCTATAACACCAGCGAAGACATTGACGCTCTGGTTTCTGCACTCTTTAAAGTCAAACAGGTGTTTCGATGTTAGAAGATTTGTACCAAGAGCTTATTCTGGACCATAATCAACACCCCCATCATTATGGGGAATTGCCAGGTTATACACATACAGCTCACGGGCATAATCCGTTGTGCGGTGATGAACTTGACCTATATTTGGTTATTGAAAATAATCATATTAAAGACATCAGATTTATTGGCGAAGGTTGCGCGATTTCGAAGGCATCTGCCTCAATCATGACTGACGAATTAGTTGGCAAAACACTTGAAGAGGCGACAGAGATTTTCGAAGACTTTCACAGCTTATTGACAGAAGAAGGCTCTCAAGGCCTCAAACTTCAGAAAGCCGGAGTATTTTCTGGCGTTCGAGAATTTCCGATTCGAGTCAAATGCGCAACGCTGGCTTGGCATACTTTTTCAGAGGCAAAATCATCATGCATATGTACGGCGGCGGTTTAAACGTCCAACTCACACGCGACTGCAAGGGAATTCAGATTCCCAATGGCGAAACCATGACCCTTGAACAAGGTCATGAGGTTTATATTACTCAAATTTTAGGCGGTATGTTCACAGTCGAGAGCGAATGGGGTTATTTGGTTCGTATCGATGGCCGAGACGCGGATGCTCTCGGTCAAGAAGTTCCCAAAGAACGACAGAAACCTGACTGGTCACAGTTTGCATCTTTAGAAGACGCAGCTTGGTCACAGCTCAAAACTTGTTACGACCCAGAAATCCCTGTTAATATTGTCGAGCTAGGCTTGGTTTATAAGCTTGAGCTTGCAGACAAAGATCTTCGGGTTCAAATGACCCTCACAGCTCCTGGTTGCGGTATGGGTGAAGTTTTAAAAACAGATATTGAGACTAAGTTACTAGATATTCCAGGTATTGAATCCGTGACAATAGATTTGACATTTGATCCAGCTTGGAGCAGCGAAATGATGTCTGATGCAGCTAGATTGCAACTTGGAATGATGTAACTTCGAAACTTAATTATGTCAGCTCTGCTTTAGGTTTGACTTTGGGAGTTATCTTGCGCTGTGCTAATTCCATTTCTTGGCAAAGCACTTGACCAATCGCTTTGACGTCTTGTTCTAAGCACTCAACAACTAATTCATCGTGAATCATGTTAACTAAAAACGCCTCTTGAAACTCATGTGACAAACGCTTGTGAATTCGTATCATGGCCAACTTACAAATCTCAGCTGCTGTCCCTTGAATCGGCATATTTTTAGCGATTCTTGAAATATCCTGTTTCGTATCCAAATAAAGCCGGCGGCCTAAACGCGTTTGAGCATAACCGAGAGCATAAGCTGATTCTACACAAGAATTTAAGTAGCGCTTAATAGCCACATGCTTTTGAAAATAGTGGTTTAATAACCGCTCAGCTTCGTAAACAGAAACAGATAAGCTCAAAGCCAGAGACTTCGCGCCCATCCCGTAGATAATTCCAAAATTAATTGCTTTAGCTTGAGGTCTAAATTTCACATCGCCAAAGAGCTCTTTCGCTACCTGAGCATGCAAATCTAAGTCTTGTTCAAAAGCCTTTAAAAAAACAGGTTCGCCAGAAAAATCAGCGAGAATTCTTAGCTCACAAGCCGAATAATCTGCTTGAACGATTTTTTTACCAGGCGGAGCCACCAAACAAGCTTGGAAACGCTTATCAGATGGAAGATTTTGCAAGTTAGGACTATGGCAAGACACACGACCCGTAGAAGTTCCACTGGGTTCAAACTGTGCATGGATACGCCAAGTTTCTGGATGAATAGTTTCTATGAAATTATCTCCATAGGTCTGAACAAGCTTAGCTGCTTCACGATATTTCCCAAGCGCTTCTTGAGCCTTCTCTGGCTCTTTGGCTTTTAAAAGCGCTTTATTCACTTCCTGTGGGCTGTTCAAGTTAAGGCTCGACTCTCCAAACAAATCTAAATGCTCGAGGCCTGATAAAAGCCTGCGCGCTAGAACTTGGGAGTCCAGCATTTGTCTCTTGCACTCTGTAATTGCCAAAACCCAAGCGTCTCTATTTACATAGAGACCTCGTGTCTGCATGCTCTTAAAAACAGGCAACACTGCCTGTTCAAGATTCTCAAAGTTAAGTTGCTCCAAAGACTAACACACTGCTAAAAATAGCAGGGCCTCCTTTAGGTGCAGGAAAAACCAAACGCAACAGAATTCCCTTGATGCAATCAGAGACATCTTTGACTCTTAAAGTATCCTCTGTAAATTGAACACCTAGAACTTCGCCATCAGAGCTCACGCTGAGTTCATAAGCTATTTTTCCAGCCAAAGCAGGGTTATTCCTCAAAGCACGTTCATAGCAACGCGTAAAAGCATTATTTTTACGAGCAATGATACTCAAAACGGAACCCACAGCTTTCGGTTCAACTTTAGCAAGCTGTCCTGTTGTTACTGCTTGTTTTGAAGCTGCAGAACCCTTACTAGATAGTTCGGAACGTTGTTTACCTTCTGTCACATTACTCAGATTCTCAGAAAAGACATCTCCAACAGCTCCCATAGCTCCTTTAACACCTATCAAGCCCAAAACGCCTTTCCCGCCTAAAGCTTTGACGCGTGCAGGAGAAGGAGCTGCTTTGACGGCTCTAGGAGCGAAGACCTGTTCTTTAGGCTGTTCTTTAAACTGCTTTTGAACAGGTACAGGTGCTTTAGGCAAAATAATTGCTTCTCGTTTCCGAGGAGCAATGTCTTTGACCCATGCTTCAAATTCTGATCGTGAAGTCTCTTTTGGAATTTCAACACTCATGACCGATAAGAATAAAATCATGTGAACAATCAGCGAAAACAGAAGTATTTTTGCAAGCACACTCATCTTTAAGCCTCTTGTTTAACCACTGCGAACTCGAAATTGCCAAAACCTGCATCACCACAAGTCACAAGAACATCCACCAAAACGCGATAAGGCGTGTTTTTATCTGCCACAATAACAATACGCCCGGTAAATCCTGAATCTTTAATCAGACCGGCAGATTGTTTTTGATTTTTCTTAATCGCCAGAAGCTCTTGTTTGAGTTTCTTAATCACATAGCCATTATTTTTTGCAGCTTCAGGAACTCTATAAGTTTCTTTATCGATCCATTCTACCACTTTTCCATCGACTACAATGCTTGGCATTCCTTTATCAGCCGCTCTGATGCCAGTAAGCATCACGACTACAGATTCTTCAGCATTCTCTTTGGTTGTCGAATGTGGAAGTTCAACCGAAGGATCTTGTATGACAATTGGACTTACTGCAAATATTTTGATTGTGTAAACCAAAATATTGGTCACAATATCCATCAAAGACGTCAGTGACAGCGCATAAGGCTTTTCTTCTTGTCTTCGTCTTCTTCTGCGTATCACAAAACCTCACCTGGCATAAATGCCACTTCATCAAACATAGGCCTCGCAGCATCCATCACGTGAGTAATCTCATCGTAAATGGTATCTGGGTCTGCCATTAAAATCACTCGTTTTTCTTGTGGATATTTTGCTTTGATTTCGATTAATTTAGCGCGCAAAGCAGAAAAATTTTTCGGCAACAAAGAGCCATCAGAAAGCTTAAAGCCTGTTTTCAAAATCATAATCTTGAGATTCAGTTCTTGGTGCGGCTCTGTTGCAGTCGCGGCGCCAGCACCTCCCAATTGAGGAGCCTGAACACTAATCACACCGATAGGTAAAAAAGCAGACATACCCATCAAAACCATGACCAACATGAACAAAACGTTCATCATCGGCAAAATCTCGGGTTCAGGAAGCTCCTCTAAAGCCCTTCGATTTCGAAAACGGCCGCTCATTTTTTTGCCCGATTTGCAATCAACATGTTTTCAAGTTTCAGCGAGCTCATATCGATGTCATCAACGAGCTTCTTAATTGTCCCAGAAAGCACTAATTGAAAAAACATGGCAGGAATCGCAACCATCAAACCAAACGCTGTACAGTTCATCGCAACAGAAATAGCACGGGTCAGCAAAATAGATTTTTGATCCGGCGGCGCATCAGCAACCACTGTAAATGCCTCAATAAGACCCATCACAGTTCCCAAAAGCCCTAGCAGAGTAGCAAGCGAAGCTAGCCCTGAAAGCATATGCCCACGTGTCTGAGCCAAGGGGATGGCTTCCATCACGCCTTCTTCTAAACCCAGTTTGATATCTTCTTCTGATTTGCCCGCTTGCTGCAAAGCACGTTTACACAACAAAGACAGCGCAGAATTGGGTTTCGCATCGCACAATAGAATCGCTTTATCAATTTGATTGGCATCAACAGCACTTCGAATTTGAGAAAGCAATTCTGAAGCATTTTGGCTGTGAATCAACCAAAGACTATAGCAACGCTCGATTCCAATCGCTAAAACCAACATCGAACAAAACGCGATGGGAAGCATCCAAATCCCACCTTCTACAAAAAACCGTGCCATACCTTCCATATCTTCTCCCTTTAAAATTTACTGTACTTTGAGAACATCACTTTCTAATGATTTTGTGATTTCTGAAATTAAGATTTTTTCATCTGAAAACTCTTTTTTATCTAAAAAGTCAAATTGGGCCCTAGGGATAACAAAACTCACCATAGGCCGTTCCGTATCTCCCTCAATTTTAATCTCGCCCAACTCAATCACTTGAGGGGCAATCGCGGCTAATATTAAGAACGTGTTTTTCATACTGCTGCCTCTTTAATCCGAGATAAAGCTGCTTTTGCTTTCAAAATCCATTCGCTCGCACCCAGCAAATCATCAGATTTATCAATCACAAGTTGATAAGCATCGAGTGCCTTTTTCTCAAGCACAAACGCTTTGTCTTCAAGCAGGCTTTTATATTCCTCGCAAGCATCGGAATCAATTTGAGTAATATCTTCAGGGCAGGGGGCTTTGATCAAAGCCTGAAACAAGTCTTCGTAAAGAGCACCAATTTGATAAATCGAGGCTAAAGTCCAAAGAGAGCGTTCATAAGTTTTAATAATTTTTTCATAAGACTTTTGAAGCTTAGCTAAATCTTGTGCTTTAGCCATAAGCTGTTTGCTTTGCTCTTTACTGGATTTTCCATTGATAGAAAGCGATTGATAATGCTGGAAATCTGAGTCTAGGTTTAAATAGTCGGCTTGAGCAATTTTATTTTTGTAACGTTTTGCAAACTCACGCCAAACGCGTGCGCTATCTTGAGGTTTATCGGCTAGTTGATAAGCCTCAGCAGCTTTTAGAAAAGCATCGGCTGTCGTAAACTCCTCGAACAACAAAGCAGCTTTGTTAAACTCCTCAGCGGTTTTGGCCTGAGCATAGAGCTGCTCAGCATACTCCAGTATTGCTACACGAGCCGCTTGTGTTTTGGGGTAAAGTGTCCTCAAATTTTCAAAACGCTTATGCGTTTCTAAAATATTGCCATAAGAATAATAAATACCTGCCGCTTGAAAAAGATGTCCAGGAAGATCTGTAGAATTAGGAAATTTTTCAGCCAAGAAATCAACGGCTTTAACATAGTTGGTCATGGCTTTGGGGATAGGTGCCTGAAAACGATTTTTGTGCTCAAGTTCTATAACAGAAAAATCCTGTTTCATTTCTTTCTGGTAAGCATACACAGCATTAAGCGCAGCACGTTCTCGATATTCTGTATTCCATGGCCAGTCTCGTATCTGTTCAAACCCAGTAGCGGCATAAGTAAAAAGACCTGCTTCAAAAGCAGCTTCTGAATAGTAAAACATAACTTCGTCTAAGTTTTCTGATTCAGGAAAACGATGAATAAACAAAGCATACGATTCAACAGTCGCTAATTCCAGCAAAACACGTCTGAGAGTTTCTCGTGTTTCTGGGTTATTTAAATAGCGAGCAACAAAACTCTTTTTAACTTCTGGACTTGGATTTAAATCCAAAATTTGGAGATCCAAAGCCTGATTTTGAGGATTTTTTGGTTCTAGTAATATGGCTTCTTGAAAAGCTTTTGAGGCCTCGAGATTTTTATCAGCTTTTGCTAAAACATGACCCATTTGAATCCAAAGAGCACGAAGCCAACTTTTCCCTGCAAACTGAGCCGGCGTTTGTTTGCCATCCATCAAAGAAATCGCTAAATAACGAATCGCTTCTTTCCGAAGTGTTTCAGTTGTTCCTGAGCGCATATCGAGCAGTTGCGCAAACTGATAAATCGCAGCTTGATATTCATTGTTTAAATAGTTCTTCCAAGCAGACTTATAGAGAGCTTTGAGATAAAAAACGCCTGATGTATTTTCTAACAGCGGCTCTAGATCATCAAGACGAAAACGAACTTCATCTGCATACTGACTCTTAGGATGTTGTTCTAAAAATTTCTGAAAAGCCTTTTCTGCATTCTCAGTTTCACCTTCATATAGATACGAGACAGCGAGCAAATAAAGCGCTGCATCAACATGTTTATCGTTCGGGTATTCTTTGATCAATCGCTTTGCAAAAAATATACTTTTTGATAAATCGAAATCAAAATATAAATCTGCCAGTGTTAGTAAAACAGTGCTGTTTTTCTGGGGAAGTTTTTCAAGTTGTCTTAAAGCTAATTCTTTTTCATGTTTTTCTTTCTCTTTGAGAGGCTCTAAAGCATCGTCATAATATTTTGAAATGCGTTCCAGGGGTTCTTCGGCAGCTTTAAGTTGTTCAATTTGTGCGATTCTTTTTCGCAACCTAAGGCGCTCAATCGAGCCAATTTGTATCAATTTTTGTTCATCTTGAACCAACAAACGGGCTTCATCACATTTTTCTTGACGAAGTAACGCTTCACTTAAGAGTTCCGGACTGGTGAAGTTAGCTTCAGCTGCTTGATAATATGCCTGGGCTTGTTTCAAATCTTGACTCAGGTCTCCTGCGCGCATTTGCGCAAGACCCAGTTCTGTTGGATAATTAAGCATCTTATAGAGCTCAATGGCTTTCTCTGGCTTATCTTGTTCGTAATAAAGCCTCGCACTGGATAATCGAGCCATCTGAGCAAGTTCCGTGTTTTTACTGTTGAACAGGCTATGAAAAAGCTCTTGGGCTTTTAGGGCAACAGCTTTCAAATAAATTGCCTTTTCTTGATACTCAGAAGGAGCCATCAAGCCTTCTAATTCTTGAAGAGCTTTTTCGGTTTGAGCGTTTATTAGAAGTTGTCTGGCATAAATATAACGGACAAAAGCAGGCGGCTTTTTTATTTTGTGATAATATTTTTCGAGTTCAGAAAAGTTATTCAAGTGATCTTCAATCTGAACCATGCGATAAAGACTGGTTTGGTCAGACAACGTTTTAAAAAGATTGCCTGCAGCTAGATAGTTTCCCAGTTCAAACTCAGAGTGAGCCATCAGCGCTCTGATTTCTGGGTTATTTGAATTTTGAAAAGGTCTCAGCAAAACCAGCGTTTCAGTGTAATTCTGCTCTGAAAATCGAATCCAGGCCTGGTCTAAACGGCCTTTGGGATCTAAATCCAAACCCAGCAAAGAGCCTGAAACAAACAAGCTTAAAACAAGAAAACTTTTGGGAATCATAAAGCCTCTTGCTTAACCCTATTTTTTTTATTGTTTGTCAAAACAAGCGATGTCTTAAAGCCAGGCTCTGCCGTAAATTTTATTTTAAACTTGCTTGTAAACGGAGGCTTTCCAGGACCTTCAAAACGCATTGTAGCTTCTAAAACATGCTTGCCTGGGGATACCAAGCCTTCAAATAAGATAAATCCTGATTTTCCTTCAATGCCTGGCATCAGACTCTCAAGTTCTTTACCATCCAAAACAAGCGTTTGAGACAGTAACTTAAAACCAGGTTCTAATTCTCGACTTGAAAATATGACCAAGGTTGTTTGAGTCAACAAAGAACCCGGCAACAAATGCGGCGTATCTGAAACCAATAAGACAGCTCGTCCTTCTTTGGTATGCGGAGCTAATTTGCTTTCATGTCTGATAATATCAAAGTAAGTCGTATAACCTGCTTTCACAACAACTTCTGTGGTTTTTGTCAAAAGCTTTTTCTCAACTCTAATAACATGCTTGCCTTCTTTCAGAAAGCTATCGAAACCAAGCGTAATCTCCTGATCATCCAAGAAATATTTTGCTTCTTCTTGAGCAGAACCGACAGACTTAATAATCAATCTGGCATCCGTTTCAACTTGGATTCTATCATTCTGAATCGTTTGATTGGTTGGAATAGCCAGCGGATCCTCGGCATTCAAAAAATTAACAAAAAAAAGCATTAAAATTAAATAAAATTTCATAATTTAAAATCCTCTACGCAAAGCCATTGCTCTTGAAAGCGTGAGGCGATCTGAAAATTGCAGATCGCCACCCACGGGAACTCCAGAAGCAATTCGTGTAATTTTGATAGAATGAGGGGCCAACTCTTGAGCCAAATATAACGCCGTTGCTTCGCCTTCGACTGTTGAAGGTGTGGCTAAAATAATCTCTTCGACCAAACCTCCAACGAGTCTTTGCAAAAGCGTAGCAATACGCAAATCTCCTGGCCCAATGCCTTCCATAGGAGCCAAAACACCATGCAAAACATGATAGAAACCACGAAATTCAGAAGTGGCTTCTAATGCCATTAAATCTTGCACACGAGCAACAACGCACAGAGTTTTAGCATCTCTTGAATGAGAAACGCAAATAGAGCAGCGAGGACCCATTGCCGTGATCATATGGCACTGTTCACACTCATGAACTTTTTGATCAAGCTGCACCAATGCGTCTGAAAGCCGGGCAATCAGGCTTCTATCTTGAGCCACCAAATGCAAAACCAAACGCAACGCCGTGCGTTCACCAATCCCAGGCAATTGAGCAAACTGTTCTATGGTGTATTGTATTGGGTCTGAACTCATGGAATCATCGATTTAGCTTGGTCAGAAACCAGCTGTTTTACCTGTTTAATAGCGTCGTTTATGGCAGATTTAATTAAGTCTTGCGTAAAGTCCAAATCGTTCATTGCCAGCAAACTTGGATCTAGAGAAACCGTCGTTACATCAAAGTGACCATTCATGGTGATTTTGACCATGCCTGCACCTGCAGAGGCTTCAACAGATTTCGAGCCGAGTTCTTTGGTCATTTTTTCTTGCAATTGAAACGCATTCTTCATCAAATCATTTAATTTGCTTACATCAAACATATTGCTCTCCGCAGGTTCTTATGCCACTTACAGCGCATCTTGGCAAACCTAATCCCTGAAGGAATCCTGTTGGTAGATAAACCCAAAGGCCCTACTTCTTTTGACATAGTCGCTCAAACCCGCAGGCAATTTAAGCTCAAAGCTGTTGGGCATACTGGAACTCTGGACCCTTTTGCCACAGGCTTATTGGTCCTGCTGCTGGGCCGTTATACGCGCTTATGCGAGTACCTTACAACCCAAGATAAGACTTACGAAGCTGAGATTTGCTTTGGGGTTGGCACTGACACAGATGATTGTGAAGGCCAGGTTATTGCGACAGGTGATGCTTCACATCTGACACAAGATTTAATTAATGCAGCCCTGCAAAGCTTTTTGGGCGACCAACTTCAAGTACCACCTCAATATTCAGCAATTTCTATAGGCGGAGAACGCGCTTATAAAAAAGCCAGGAGAGGGGAAACTATTGAGTTTGCTCCTCGGCCGATTACGATATTTGAGACCTCACCCCTAACCCCTCTCCACCAAGTGGAGAGGGGAATTAAATCAACATCAATTCATTTACGGGTATCAAAAGGCACGTATATTAGGGCAATAGCCCGAGATTTAGGCTCTAAGCTAGGCGTCCCTGCGCATTTAACCAACTTGCGCCGAACCGCTTCTGGGGAGTATCTAGTTTCTGAAGCATCTGTTGAGCTTAAAACAGGCATTTCCGCAATTCGAGGCCTGCCACTCATATCCATAGATAAGCTTACAGCTGAAGCTTTGAAGATGGGGCAGAGGCCTGAAATCGAAATCTCCCCCTGCCTACGCCAAGACTTCGGCAGGCAGGTTGACCTCCCTTCTTCAAAGGGGGGAATAAAACTCGCTCATTTAGGCGAAGACCCTATTGCTTTGGTCAAGATAGAGCAGGGCAGACTGCTCCCTGTTCGAGGGTTTTAAATTGAGCATTGCACTTTGCCTAATTACAAATTTATTCTCCAAACTCAAAAAAAACATCCAAAACCTGGCTTGACAGGTTAGATAGATCATCTTAATCTCTTCCGGACTATACAAGAACCCTTGGGTTTCCAAGTTTTGCCCCCCCTAACTTGGGGCTCCTGGGTTCTTGTCTGGTTTTTTTTGGTGTTTTTTTATTTTCAAAAAAGAAGCGGAGTATTCCCAGCCCATGGTGACTGAAATCCAACAGAACTTCGCAACACGGAAAAATTTCGCAAAAATCAAGACCAAGCTTCAGATTCCAAGTCTGATCGACATCCAACGCAATAGCTATGAAAAGTTCTTGCAAGCAGATGTTCCTTGGGCTTCACGCGAAACTTCCGGATTGCAAGCCGTATTCCAATCTGTTTTCCCTATTAAAGATTACAATGAAACAGCCTCTCTCGAGTTTGTTGGCTATCACTTCGATCGCCCCAAATACGATGTCGATGAGTGCCGCTCCCGAGGAATGACTTTCGCTGCTCCTATTAGAGTGGTCGTTCGTTTGGTCATCTGGGACAAAGATGAAGCTTCAGGCGTTCAATCTATCCGAGACGTCAAAGAACAAGAAGTCTATTTCGGTGAAGTACCCCTCATGACCGACTTCGGAACGTTTATTATTAACGGCACCGAACGCGTTGTTGTGTCTCAGCTTCACAGAAGCCCCGGCGTGTTTTTCGATAGCGATCGCGGTCGTACGCACTCCTCAGGCAAGCTTCTTTATAATGCTCGCATTATTCCTTACAGAGGCTCTTGGCTCGATTTCGAGTTTGATCATAAAGACTTGATCTACTGCCGAATCGACCGCCGCCGTAAATTCCTGGCCACTATTTTGCTCAAAGCTTTGGGTTATTCGACCGAAGAATAGCTTGCCTATTTCTACAAGACAGAAGTCTTGTTGCTCGGCAAGACATTCTCTAAAGTCGCAGACTATGACCTCTTGCTTGGTCAACGTGCCACTAAAAATATTTTGCATCCTAAGACTGAAGAGGTCTTGGTTCAAAAAAATCGTAAGTTTACAAAACTTTCGGTTCAAAAGATGCAAGACGCTGGCATTAAGACTCTGCATCTAGAAGACGAAGAAGTCACAGGGCTTATTTCTGCTAAAGACATTATCGACAAGAAATCTGGCGAAGTTTTGCTTGAATGCAACGAAGTTTTGACACTTAAGAAACTAGAATCTTTGCAAGAAGCAGGCCTTAAGCAAATAGATATCTTGTTTATTGATGGTCTAAACGTCGGTTCTTTCCTGCGCGACACCATTGCTCAAGACAAAGTTAATAACCGTGAAGAGGCTCTTCTAGAGCTTTATCGCAGAATGCGTCCAGGCGATCCACCAACCCTGGAAACAGCGGAAAACTTGTTTAATAACTTGTTCTTTAACCCTGAGCGTTATGACTTGTCTGAAGTCGGCAGACTCAAGTTTAATCATAAGTTTACTCTTGATGAGCCGCTCACCAATCGTGTTTTAACCAAACGGGACATCTTAGAAGTTGTAAAATACCTGATTGAACTTCGAAACGGTAACGGCTCTCTTGATGATATCGATCACTTGGGTAACAGACGTGTCAGGGCTGTAGGCGAGTTGATCGAAAATCAATATCGTATCGGCTTGGTTCGTATGGAACGAGCGATCAAAGAACGCATGAGCGTTCAAGAAGTCGAAACCCTCATGCCACATGACTTGGTGAATAATAAGCCAGTCGCAGCCGTGGTAAAAGAGTTTTTCGGTTCTTCTCAGCTCTCGCAGTTTATGGATCAGACAAATCCATTGTCTGAAATCACGCACAAACGCCGTTTATCGGCTCTTGGGCCTGGTGGTTTGACGCGTGAACGTGCAGGTTTCGAAGTTCGTGACGTTCATACTACTCACTATGGTCGTATTTGTCCGATTGAGACGCCAGAAGGCCAAAACATTGGTCTGATTGCTTCTTTGTCGACTTTTGCACGTGTCAACGGCTACGGATTCGTAGAAACACCTTACAGACGTGTCAAAAATGGTCGTGTCACAGACAATATCGATTATTTTTCTGCCTTGCAGGAAGAGAACGAGATTATTGCTCAGGCTAACTCAAAGATTGACCCAAAGACAGGTGCGTTCTTAGATACGTTTGTTCAGGTCAGAAAAGGCGGAGAAACAACGCTCGAAAAACCAGAAGAAATCACGCTGATGGACGTTTCACCCAACCAATTGGTTTCGGTGGCTGCCGGTTTGATTCCATTCTTGGAACAC
>JBAXMC010000003.1:0-33150 GCA_037134495.1 Myxococcaceae bacterium | reverse complement strand
AGTTCTTCTCTCATGCATTCTTCCAAGTCGATGACTTCTGGGTGCTCTAGCTTCAAATCAAGTAAGAGTTCATATTTGATTTTAACCGGCTCTAAACATCTTACACAAGGATGAGAGAATACAAAATCGCCTCCTCCAGTGAGTAGAACATCTTTGCCACTGCGTTCTAAAATAAACTGAACATGGGCTGGCTCGATGGCTTTGTAACTGAGATCGCGACTGGGTTCATCTAAGAGTTCCGACAAAGCATCAACGCTGAACTCTTGTTTTATGCTCAGCCCTACATCAGGGATATGTTCAAATTTAATAGGTTTCATGGGCAGTTGGCAGAATTCAGGACTTGGCGTAGGTTGTCAAGCTATGCTGGAACTCGTTTTTCATGATTTATTAAACAAGATTGGTGATGACCCTAAACGCCTCGATCTTCAAAAAACTCCTGTTATGGCTGCCAAGGCTTTCACCGAGTTAACAAAAGGTTATGCTCTAGAGCCGCACTTGATTCTTAAAAAAGATAGAATCGAAGCACCTGCAAATTATAACGGCACGATTGAAATTCCAGATATCCCGTTTATGTCGCTCTGCGAACATACTTTTCTTCCATTCTTAGGGATGGTTGAGATTGCCTATGAGCCTAGAGCATACATTGCTGGAGCGGGTGCATTTGGTTTGGTTGTCGAGGCGTTTGCTAAACGTCTCCAGCTGCAAGAACGTTTGAATGCTGAAGTTGCAGAAGTCTTGTTTGTTGTTTTGGAGCCTAAGTGGTTACGAGTAAAAATGACAGCTCGGCATTGCTGTATGAACGGACAAGAGATGCGTACACAGGTCATGCGAGGTTCCTGCTGAATGGCCTTTCAAAAAAAAGAAAAACTTTTATGAGAGCTGTTTTTAAGTTACTAAACAAGCATGCAAGCACTCGGCCTCGTTGATTATTCAAAACCAGATGCCCAACGCCAGTTCAGTGATTCTCTGCTCCAAACGGGTTTTGCGATTTTAATCAATCACCCGATTAGTCAGAGATTGATTTCAAGCACTTATCAAGATTGGGCTGCTTTTTTTGCTTCTGAGAGTCGCTGGGATTATCTGTTTAGTACTCAAACTCAGATGGGTTATGTTCCGCCAAACAAATCTGAGACAGCTAAAGGCTACGGGCTAAAAGATTTGAAAGAATTCTATAACGTCCGAGATATCAGCCTTTGTCCTATGTATACTCAAGAACATACGAGAGAACTTCGGTCTGAGATGCTCAAATTAGCTGATATTTTGTTGGACTGGATAGAAGGCGAAATGCCAGGGGTAGCACGCGAGAAACTTGTGAGTTCACTGAAAGACATGGTTTTGGAAAGCCAAGAGCATTTGTTGCGTCCGATTCATTATCCACCGCTGACAGGTCATGAAGCGGAAAGAGCTGTTCGGTCGGCTGCTCATGAAGACATGAATTTGATTACGCTTTTGCCAGCTGGAACGGCTCCTGGTTTACAAGTTAAAGATTTGAAGGGCGTTTGGCATGAGGTGAACTGTGGTCCCGGGGATATGATTATTAACACGGCAGAAATGCTTCAAATCGCGACGGCTGGATATTACAAAGCAACCACGCATCAAGTGGTGAACCCTTCAGGGGATGCTGCCCATCGGTATCGATATTCGATGCCGTTTTTTATGCATCCTCGAAAAGATGCGTATTTGACACATGCTCGAACAGCGGATGATTTTTTGAAGGATCGATTGATAGAATTAGGACTTTTCTAGCGCCAGAAATCAAGCGGCCTATTCTTTGGAATATCCAAGCATGAAACCGAGTTCTCCAGGTATGAAACTACTCGCTTGTTGCTTTGTTTTAGCGACTTTTTATGTTCATGCGGAGTGCGGAGATACTAGCAGATCCTGCTGGGATGCCACGAATGAATCTTCATAAAGTTGATTTAGTTTGTACAAGCACAGACCCCAAAGTATATGGAGTTTCTTTTAAGGCTCAGTTGGATACGCAGAATGCTAAAAGCCATTTTGAGCAATATGATTTGGGTTGGGGAGACGGGTTGGGTTTCCCTGAGCCAGGTACAAAATTTACATGCCATGCTGAGCTGCATGACAAGAAAAAATCAGCTCAAGTTGAGTTTAAGACACTTGATTGGGGAGATTGCGTTAAAATTACAGTAACAGACCACAAATTAAGTGTCTTGTTGCATTCAAGCTGGAGTAAACGAAAAGAAGCTTATGAGACTGAGTTCTAATCAGCTATAAAGCCTTGATATGAATCTGCTCAATGATCCTTGGTTGCATCTGGTTTTAGATAGGCCGCGCATTATTGCCAATATCGCTTCTATTGTTAGGCTGTGCGCTGGAACAGAGGTGGCTTTACATATTTGTGGCCCTCTGGTTTTTGAGCAAAATGACAAAACCAAATGGCGTGCTGGCCTAGATTATTTTGAAGGTGCACGCGTTCATTTTCACCAGGATATATTTCGGTGCTTAAAACTCTTAGGGAAAGACCCTTGGATTATCGAAGTAGGGGGTTCTAAAGCGCCTTGGGAAGCAAACATAGAACCTGGCGACGTATTGGTTCTAGGTCCTGAAACAGCGAGTGTTTTAAAGGAAGTCCAAGACATTTATCGTGACCGGATTCTGACATTGCCCCAACCAGGGCCTATAAGGTCTTTAAATCTGGCTCAATGTGCAGCCGTTTTTGTGTTCGAGGCCATGCGACAAAACTGCCAAAATTAATCCACCGCCACCCTTAAACCTTCAGGGACGTTGGTTTGACCATATCCATTGTTTCCCCAACACTTGAGCAATCCATCAATATTGATGGCGCAAGTATGATAGTCGCCTACAGCGATGCTTAGAACAAGTCCTAAATCAGCGGGAACTTTCGTTTGACCACTTTCATTGTTTCCCCAACACTTGAGCAATCCATCAATATTGATGGCGCAAGTATGAGAATGGCCTGCAGCGAGGCTTTGAACAGCTCTTAAATCGTCTGGGACATTTGTTTGGCCGTTTCTATCATCACCCCAGCATCGGACTGTCCCTTCTGCTGTGATGGCGCAGGTGTGAAAATGTCCTGTGGCGATAATCTGAACAGGTCCTAAATCAGTGGGGACATCGCTTTGATCCTGTCCCTTGTTTCCCCAACACTTGAGCAATCCATCAATATTGATGGCGCAAGTATGAGAGTAGCCTGCAGCGAGGTTTTGAACAGGTCCTAAATCAGCGGGGACATCGGTTTGACCTTTATCATTGTTTCCCCAACATTTGAGCAATCCATCAATATTGATGGCGCAAGTATGATAGTGGCCTGCAGCTATGCTTTGAACAGGTCCTAAATCAGTGATGACCTCGCTTCGACCGTTTCCATTATTGCCCCAGCATTTGACTGTGCCATCGGCTTTGATGGCGCAGGTGTGATAACCTCCTGCAGCAACACTCAGAACAGGTCCTAAATCGATAGGGACGTTGGTTTGACCATAATAATTATCTCCCCAGCATTCGAGCAAACCATTGGTATGAATGGTGCAACTGTTTACATAACCGGCAGAGAGTATAGAGTTTTTTTTAATTTTCCAGGGTTTCTTGGTCTCTTCTTGTTTCTGCTTCTTTTCTTTGCGTTCGCGTGTTTGCTGGCTCAGGCGCTCCGTTACCCAAGGGATAATCTGCGAAGCATCTAAACAGCCCGGAATAATTTGCTCCAAAACTTGTCTGGAAACTTCTCGCTGTAAGTTAATCCTGCCTTCTTGTTCGGTAATCGGGTTAATAATTTTGCCCTGCTCGGCGCCAGCAATCATGCGCAGCAAATGCTCATCGTTCAGGATTTTTTGCTCAAGTTGTTCACCGATCAAACCCAAATAGTTGTCTATAGGCGCGAGCTGCGCTTGGAGAGAGAGGCTGAGTAAGAGTAAGATAACTTTGAACATGTTTGTTTTATATATCTTATAACAAGAAAGTCAATGCGATGGCTGGCTTTGGAGAGAATTGAACATATAAACTTGACTAAATTTTCTATTTTGATAAAGTCTATGTTATGCCAAAGTCTCCGCTTGCGCTCTCTTCGCTTCCTCCTAGAGCTTTCGATGCCTTGAAACGGCTTGGGGAAGATTTGGCTGTTGCGCGGATGCGGCGTCATGAATCACAGCGTGTGTGGGCCAAGCGCCTTGGTGTATCGGTTCCTACGTTGATTCGGATGGAGCAGGGTGATTCAGGTGTCGGCATGGGCATCTATGCCACAGCTCTTTGGATGATAGGTCGTACAGAAGCGCTTGCTGAGTTGGCAAACCCTCAATATGACCGAGGTGCACTCGAGCTGCATGTCCGTGAGATCAAAAGACGGCGTTCACTGAGGAAAAAAACAAATGAGTCGACATAGTTCTTACCAACCAGTGGATCAATTGTTTCTTTGGATGCTCACTCAGCCTGAAAATCCAAAACTGATTGGTGAGCTTAACCTGATGCGCAACCCGCGTGGGGTTTCATTGCGTTATGCAAAATCATGGAGAGAGCATGGGTTTGGCGTCAGCGAAGATCTTCCCTTGAACGGCCCAGATGAATTCTTTCCGGTTGAGAAAGATACAGCTCCAGGTGCAGTAGATGATGCCAGACCAGATCGATGGGGAGAACAAGTTATCCGCGTTTTGGATAAGCCACTTCGCTTGTCGCTTCTTGAATATCTGTATTTTGCAGGAGATGACCGATTTGGTGCGCTTGGAGTCTCGGTATCCAATGAAAAATATGAGCCTTGCCATGCAAGTCCGTTGCCTGTTTTAGGTGATGTAGCTGCCATGCAAGAGCTGGTGAGAAAAGTATTAGCAAACGAATCAATTCCAGAAGAGCAAAAACGTCTAATTTCTCCTGGTGTTAGTTTGGGAGGAGCCAGACCTAAGGCTTTGCTAAACATTGAGGGTGAACCTTGGGTAATTAAATTTTCGGACGGCGAACCTATAGATACACCGCTTATTGAACATGCTTCCATGACGTTGGCTTCTCAGGCGGCCATCTGTGTTGCTCAAACGATACCAATTCGTACGACTTATGGTCATGCTGTTGCAATCAAACGCTTTGATCGTATTGCAAATAGACGAGTGCATGCTCTTTCTGCGCGAGTCGCACTTCAAGCTGCAGAAGAACGCTTTGGGTATCCGGAACTGGCTCTGTTATTGCGCAGACGTGGTGTCACTGCCGACGATATTAATATTCAGCAAATGCGAGAATTGTTTCGTCGCATGGTGTTCAATATTTTGATCGATAATACGGATGACCATGAAAAGAATCATGCGCTTTTAGTGAACGAATCGCAGCAATATGAGTTATCTCCAGCTTACGATGTTCTTCCTTCGGGACAAGCGCTGGGTTATCAACAAATGCGTGTTGGCTTAGAGGAAGCTGATTCAACGCTCAGCAATGCAATGTCGCTCTGCTCCATGTTTGGACTTACAAAAGATCAAGCTGCGACTGAGATTTCTATCGTTGCTAAAGCTGTGAATCTTTGGAAAGAGCATTTTATGGCCTGTGGTGTCACTCGAAGCGATATTGAAATGCTGGCTGAACAGATTGATAGACCTTTTTTAAAACAACAACGCGAAGAAGCTTTGCGGTAATTTCTTCAGTCACCGGGAGAGAGAAGGTCGCATTCACTGTTTTTGCATTCGTATTCATAGTCAAAGTCAAAGGTGGATTATTTCCACGCCAACCCTTTTGATATGCTCTAATAGTGCCGGATCGGCTTCTGCATAGTTCACAATGTCAAATTTATAGGGAAGCATTAAACGGTCCAAATCCAATCTCATGGATAAAATATCATCAAAAGACAGTTCAATACCATCTACTGCTAAATCGATATCTGAACCTGGTTTGTGCCTTCCCATAGCTCTTGAACCAAATAAGTAGACTTTCTTAAGCTTGGGATTCTTTTTTAAAGCTTGGCAAATTTTTTCAAATACGGCCTGAGATAATCCAGAGTGCATGGTTTTATTATTTCTCTTGATGCAGTTTTTTGATGAGATCGCCAAACAAAGGTTCATAGTGTGCTTTAATTGATTGAGCGATATTTTCAGCTGTATCTTGATTGTAAGTGTGTGCTGTTAGATTTCGGCTAAGCAGCATTTTGGCCCAATCTTCGCCCTTTACAATAAGACCATCTTGAAATGCTTGCTCTATAACAGGTCTTGGACCACGTACTTCGTAACCTCGACTAATCAGTAAATCCTGAAGTGTTTTCCAAGCCAATTCAAAAGTGAACTCAAATGCTTGTATGAGACCGCCTCTTTCAAGTTTTGAATATTTTTTTCTCTGACAAGCAGCATGAAGCTCTGCATAAGCCTTTTCAAAATTCTGTAACCGTTGTTGCCAACGAATATCTATTCCCATGTATCCTATCTATGACAACAAAGAAATTAAGACAAGCCAGCTCATGAAAAACACCGTGATGGCCAATCTACCGCTACCCTTAAACCATCAGGGACATCGGTTTGACCGTAGTGGTTGCCTACGATAAAGCCAATGAAATCTTAATGGCCTTTTCAACCAAAGTCATGGTTGAACGAGAAACAGTCGTTATTCTATTTTTGAGTCTCTGTTTATCAATTGTCCGGATTTGATCCAATAATATTTTTCTTGCTTTACCATTGAGTTCAATCACAACCTGAAAAGGATAGTTTTTGGCTGCCGACGATGTAATGGGTGCTATGATAATACGACTAGTGAGTTCATTTCCAGCGTCATTTGAGATAACCAAAGCGGGTCTCGTTTTCTGGATTTCTGAGCCAACCGTTGGATCTAAATTAACCGAGTAAATATCGCCTCTTTTCGGAAAATCACTCATCCCACCCCTCTGTCTGTATATTATCCCAATCTTTCAACTCACGCTGCATCAATTCATCTTGGTTATTTTCAAGATAAGCCTGGCGCAAATTATTCTGTTTCGACTGCAATGCGTTTTGGATCGCTTCGCTGACAAATCGACTCAAACCTCGTTTTTCAACGAAGCCATGTAAAAGAGTGTAAACCTCCACCGGGAGAGAGAAGGTCGCATTCACTGTTCTTGCATTCGTATTCATAGTCAGCTCTATTAATTAATACATCATAGTCCATAATTTGTCAACTCTTTGTCCGGGTTCAATACATTTGAGATATTAATCCACCGCTACCCTTAAACCTTCAGGGACGTTGAGTTGACCCACTTCGTTATTCCCCCAGCATCTGAGTGTGCTATCGGCTGTGATGGCGCAAGTGTGATCTGCCCCAGCAGCGATACTTTGAACGATTCCTAGATTTGGAGGGACATGGGTTTGACCGTCACTATTATCTCCCCAGCATTTGACTGTGCCATCGTTTTTGACCGCGCAAGTATGGCCCCAACCTAAAGCAATACTCTGAACAGTTTCTAAATCGGCTGGAACATCAGTTTGACCGTATCTGTTGTCTCCCCAACATTTAATTCTTCCTGCAACTGTGAGTACGCAAGCATGATTACTCGCAGTGGCAATGCTTTGAGCGGTGCCTAAGTCTTCAGGAACTTTGCTTTGATCCATTTCCTTATCTCCCCAGCATCGGACTGTTCCTTCGACTGTCAGTGCGCAAGTATAGTATCCACCAGTGGAAATACTTTGAACGATGCCTAAATCTAGTGGAATCTTTGTTATACCATACATAATGGTTCCCCAACATTTGGCTGCTCCTTCAGTTGTGATGACACAAGTATGATCCAGACCAGCAGAAATACTCTGAACAAAGCCTAAATCGGAAGGGATATTTGTCTGTTCAGCAATATTATCTCCCCAGCATTTGACTTCGTGTTGGGTTGTGATTGCACAATTATGCTGTGCGCCAGAAGAGATACTCTGAACGATGCCTAAATCAGCAGGAACAATGGTTTGAGCTCTGTAATCAAATCCCCAGCATTTGGCGATACCTTCCGCTGTGATTGCGCAAGTGTAATATTGACCTAAGCTTAATTTTTGATTTTTTTGAACCTTCCAAGGTTTCTTTGTCTCTTCTTGTTTTTGCTTCTTTTCTTTATCTTCGCGTGCTTGCTCGCTGAGGCGCTCCGTTGCCCAGGGGATAATTCGCGTGTGCTCAGAGCAATCCTCAATAATTTGATCCAAAACTTGCTTAGCAACTGCTCGCTGTAGATTAATCGCAGCTTCTTGTTCTGTAATCGGGTTAATAATCTTGCCCTGTTCAGCGGCAGCGATCATGCGCAATAAATGCTCATCGTTCAGGATTTTTTGTTCCAGCTGCTCACCGATCAATCCAAAATAATTGTCTATGGGCGAGAGCTCGGCTTGAAGAGATAGACTGAGTAAGAATAAAAATATTATGGGCATCCTAAAGCTCCTAGGGCAGCCGCGTGGCAATAATAATGTTTTAATTCGGTCCACTCGTTTTGGCTCAAATGCTGCATTGAAACACCTGTGAGTTTGTCAAAGTGCTTCCAGATATCATCTGCGACTTGAGCTCTCAGTGGCAAATCTGACCTAAATACCTGTCCATAAGCCATACGACGCAGATTTTGGATCCAGACTTGTAACGGACGTGCAACAGATTCGGGTTTGCTCCAAGTGCTGGTTTCTAATGCTCTCAAATGTTCTTGCGAAGCTGTATAAGTAGAAGCCTGTTGTACTTGCAATGAAAACTCAGACATTAATTGCAGCGCCTGAATTAAACTGTTTCGAGTTTGCGGACTCAAATCTCTAGATGTTTTCTCTGTGTAAATCTTATCCGCAGAGCCTTGTGCGGGAGGCGCATCCGCTTTTTTCATATATTCGCTCATGAGACCCGAATTAAACTCTCGATAAAAACCCGTCTCGATGCCTGCTTTTTCAGAATCTTGTACGAATTTAACCAACTCATCATTGCTGGTTCCAATGGCCACAAACATGATTTGTAGAGGTGTTGTTCTGTCAATAGCGCTTCTGGCTTCTGCCAACTTAGGAATATCAAGTGGTGACTGGCCATCTGTCATCAGAATAATATTGGCAGCAGCTAGCGGCTCTCCTGAACGACGTTCAGCATCAGCAATCAAGGCCATTGCTTGAATCAAAGCTGCTTGAATATCAGTTCCGCCAGCAGTATTGGCTAATTTAGAACGGTAATTATGGATAATATCCAGCGCTTCTTGGGTATTCGTAACTTTAACAGGGTTGCCAGGTTTATCATCAAAAGGCACCAAGACAATACGATGTCGATGTGCTCCGCTGGGTGCCAAATCACTCAAAGCACGTGCTGTAAACGCAGAAATGAGGCCGGCCTGGAAACGCTCAGGGTCTCCATACATACTGCCTGAAGTGTCATACAAAACAATCGTAATACGTTCTGCATCATCTTTACCAAACCCAGTTGGTACATCGATTCGTTGACGATGTGTGCGAGTATAGATGTTGCCTTCTCTTAAGTTTTTTTCTAGATCTTGACCTGGTTTGGTAATGAGCGAACGTGTTAGATCTGAAAATCTATTCAGAGGTAACAAATCATTGCCCATTAATCGCCGTGAATCCCGAGTCCAAGTTCTGACTTCTTCGAATTCTGGTCGAGGGGTTGAATTCAAAATAAACTCTGTCAGAGGCGATAAAATGGCCAATAACTTAAGATCATTGAGAGTTCCACCTTTTAAAAGCCTCGCAACTTCTTTGGTTGGCGCATTGGGGCCTACTCGAATCAGTCCATATTGCTGAGCAAGCAGTGTTTGAACCAAAGAAGGCAGTGAATCATAGAATTCAGCGACCATGGCTATTTCGGCTGAATCACTGTGTGAAAGTCCATAGATGTCTCGCAAAATACCGTCTAACTGGTCCAATAACTCGCTTGGGTAGCGCATGTTTTTGTCCAAGAGCTTTGCATAAAGCTCTAAAGATTTTTTGATGCGATAAATATTTTGATAAGTGGTGGGCAAATCACGCTGGTCTAAAAAGACCAAAATATCTTCCAACCAAGTTTTTAGATTAGGGTGCTTCTTCTCATGAATTACCAGCAATTCTTGAACCAAGCTTTTGAGCTCCGAGATAGATAAAAATAGCTGTCTTGATTGATAAAGCCTTTCGTAAGTTTTGACGCCGTCTAGATTTGGGTCCAAAATTAAACGCAGCAATACGCGAATGGCTCTGTCTCTAAGTGGATCGCTGTCTTCAGAAGGGTTTAGTTCCAAAGATCCGAGCGTTAACATGCTGGCTAGTTCTTCAGAATCCATAGATAAAGTGGAATTCCCAGCGCTGGTTTCAGATTTATTACCCTCTCCACTTGGTGGAGAGGGGTTAGGGGTGAGGTTTTTCGATTCAGGTTTAGGCTGATCTTCCAATTCCCGATCTGAATATTCATCTTTTTCGCCTTTCTCTTCGTCCTCTTTCTCTTTGTCTTTTAGAATAGGCGTTGGATCCATGGGGCGCCAGATGCCATTGTCATAGACTTCTACCCAAGCATGAGCATCACCTGGCAAGACCAAGTAACTTCTTTGATTTTTACCATTGCCATGTTTTTTAGCGCGATAGCCTGAAACAACACGAGATGGGATTTTGTAAACATCGCGTAAAATGCCGACCATTAAATAAGCTGCCATATCGCACTGAAAAGCACCGGCGTTGAGGGCGTCGACAGGGTCTGTTTCTGGTCTTGCTCCAACACTGTATAGATATTTTGTTGCCAAGTGCTTACTTACAGCTTCTGCGGTGGTTAAAGAATTTGAGAATTTCTTGTCAAATAAATCACTGCGAATTAACGCTGGCCATTCTGAGTCTAGAAAACCAACAGGTCTTGTGTAGATTTCATGCAAAACAGGGCTGAGGTTATGGGAGCTTGTTGGTTGTAGTGGAATTGTTACCAAGAGCAGAACTTCTGAAACTTTTAAGTGATAGGCACCCTTGGAGCTTCGTGTAATTCGAGCGCGAGAATCTTCAGGTTGTCTGGGTTCATATCCTGGAGGGATAAACAATGTGATTTCTGTTTCACCAAGCATGTAGACTGACATTTCTTTGCCGGTGTTTTTATAAGCCTCTGGCGTAGGCAATTGTGTAGGCAATTCAATGCTTTTAAAAGGCGCAGCAGCATGCCGAACGACTTCTGCATAAGTTCGTTGACCCAAATAAGGGGTTGCAAAATTGGTTTCTAAGATAACAACTTGTTCATCCTTGCTGCCTGGTTCCTTATCTTTTTCTGTGTCTTTGGTGGTTGGTTTATATTCTTCTGGCATCTCAGGATGCTTTGGATCCTGTTTTTTCTTGTTTTCGCCTGCTTGAACACCATCACGATCGACAGCTTCTTTTTGTTCAAAACGACTTAAGTAATCGCGCAAGTAATACAAAGCTAGCAAGTTAGATTGCTTTTCTAGCTTGCTATAACCGCTTGAAGTAATCACTTTTTCGGTTTGCTCCATCACAAACTGGATCATGTTTGCATCTGGTTCTACAGACCGTGAATGAAACGTAACCAGGGCATCAGACACAAGCGCTAACGGCTTAAATGTCTTGAGCTTGTCAAAAATCAACTGACCTTGTTCAAGATTTTGAACGCGAACAAACGGATCCGTGTATGGAAACAAGTCGTTTTCATACTGAGAGATCAGCTGGGCAGGTGTACTTGAAAGCACTGGCAAGGCCAGTGCCCAGATTAAGATAAAATTCTTCATAATTATTTCTTCATGACTAAAAATTCAAAGTCTTGATTGGATTCATCTGAGTTAGAACTAAATTTGGCTGCATTTTTGATCGATTCTTGGAACTTTTCAGTCAAACTTACATAAACACTTTTAAATCGATTTTGTTCATCAAGCAAGTTTTGGATCATGCGTTGCTCACGCACGTCTCTAGCTTTCTCTGCATTAATAAGCGTTCCAAAATTAATATTCATTTTTTCGCCGTCTAACTCTAACTGAGCTTTTCCTGGTCCAGGCGTTGTCGTAATCAAGAAAGCACGCCACAAAGAGTAGGGTCCGAGTTCACGTTGTTTACGCGTCATTTTCTCAAGATTTGCGTCATCAGCCCAAGATGATAAAAGGAAATCAACCAGTGCTGAGTATTGCACTGCATCTGGGATTTGCTGACGTAAACGCTCAGTCCAATCGCAAGATGGGAAATAAACGAAAGGTTCGTTATATCGATCTTTCTGATGTTTGAGTTCTGATTCACGTACAGCATTGTTGGTAGAGTCGCGTAGCAAATTAGCCATTTCATTGTAAGCAGTGTTAAAAAATGAGCTCTTCACAAAAAGTACTTTTGCAAAAGAACGCATTTTTTCCCAATCTAGTTGATGAGGTGTTAAGAAAACAGCATCGTTAGCGCAAGTCTCAAAAATTTTGCAAAGTGCTTTTTTCTCGCGTCTGGCATCCAAATCAGCTTGGTCATTCGCTGACAACCAGTTGTACATAAAACCCTTAAATTGGAATCGGTTTAATAAAGCAGGGGCTGTTGAACGCTGACCGGATTCTAGGAACTGCAAAAAAAATTCAGGCAAGTTTGCGTTACTGGTTGCGAAAACAGTCTCTGTTTTGGCGTCAAATACCTGATTACCTGCCAAGACTTTACGTTCGTTTAATAGACTCAATAGAGCTGCGAGTGTCGCAGGGTTTCCTTTTTCTACTTCGTCCAAAAGAGCGACTCTGAAATTAGCCAAACTGCTTTCAGTGTTTAATACGAAACGTCCTTCTTTGGCAGCTTCAAAGTTTTGGCCACCAATAAAAGCTTGTTCGCTCATCATTTGATGTAATTGGACCTGAAAAGCTGGTTCTGCTTCTCCAGAAAAAAGCCACTGAATAAGCATGGACTTAGCACCACCTGGAGGGCCGTACAAGAACATGTTGGCTTTAGCCATACGAGCCACTGTGGCTGCATGGTGTATATTGGAGAGGCCTTTGAACTCTTGTTCAAACAGTCCAAAACGTTGGCGCAAAGCGTCTCGAATCTGCTTAAGTTCAGAGAGGCCATGCTCTGTAAGACCTTGATACTTAAGATTTTCGTGCTTAAATAAGTTCTGAGCAAGAACCGGAGTGGTTAGCAATAGTATTGAAAATATTGTTTTAAACATTGCGAAATAATAATACTTTACAATGTTTTGTCAAGAGGAGCTGTGCCTAATCGAAATGCATCAAAGAATGGGTTCTCTGCCTCAAAAGCATATTTTTTACCCTCAAGCTCTAAGCAAACTCGTTTAGCATGTAAAGCCTGGCGGTGGAGTGGGAGCGAACTTAAATTGGCTTCGTATTTTGTGTAAGCATCGAAAAATTCTTCGCCCATGCCATAGAGTTTGTCTCCTACAATAGGGTAGCCTTCCAAGGCCAAATGAGCCCGAATCTGATGCTGACGTCCAGTTTTTGGAGTACATTCAACCAAGCTCCAATTGGAGACCGGGTCATAGTGCAAGGGAGTGAAGTCTGTTTGACAAGCAAGGCCCTCTGGGTCTTCGATCATCTTGATCCCCACCAAGCCGCGTGAGCCTTGTAAAGCTAAAGGCCTACTGCATGAAATGGGTTTAGGGAGACGACCTTCAACCAGGGCCCAGTAAGTTTTGTCGATCTTGCCGGCCATAAAAGCGCGTTTAATAAGTGACTCGGTTTCGGAATCACGTGTGCAAATTAAGACGCCACTGGTTTCTCGATCGAGCCTGTGACAAGGGTGAATGGGTTCGCCAGGATAATTGGTTTTTAGCCAGTGCGTGAGGGTTTGATACAAATAACGCGCTGTTGGATGTATGGCTAAATTTCCAGGTTTATTGATGACTAAAAAACGCTTATCTTCATACAAAACGGAAACTTTGAGATTTTCGATTTTGGGAGAATCAGGAGGCGTGCGCCAAAGTTCAACAGGGTCGCCTGCTTTGAGGCGCTTACTCGCTTTGAGCATTTGGTGTTCTAACCGAAAGTCGCCAGATTCGATAATGCGCTGAGCTTTGTTTCGTGAGATACGGCCTACATGGTGAACCAAGTAGTGATCAGCGCGGATGCCGCTTAAGAAATCAGGTATTTTCCAGCGTTGGACAACTTTATTTGAAGGTGCAAGCATTTTTAATGGATTGGAGTCGATCTGCCTGGTTAATACTCCAGACATCTTGGTTGAGGGTTTTAGACGTGGCTACAATTTCAAAAGTTTTATCATCGTAGTAAGAAGTTTTATAAGTATAATTTTTTTCATTTGATTTAATTAGGCCTTCTTGGATGAGCATCTCTAAAGAAGTATAGCTGTGATGGTGGGCAAAGTAAAATTGCTCGGCTTCATATAAATGACTAAGCTGTGCTTTGGCTTCGCTTTGAATCGACCTGCACTGGAATGCTTCAAACTTTGGCCATGAAATAAATATGAGACCTGTAACGATTATACTTGCCAAGGTCCATTTTAAAAGACGCGGAATCATGTTCTAGGATTTACCATGAGACAGACTCTTTTGCTAATGCTTCTTGTTTTGACTGCTTCTCCGATCTTAGCTGTTGACTATGCAGTCATGATGGATGCAGGAAGCAGTGGAACTCGTGTGTTTGTTTATGAAATCGGTAACAGCATCGTCAAATACAAAAGCAACTTAAAAATAGAACCGGGTTTGTCTGCATTTGAGCATAACTTACCAGGTATCAGGCTTTATCTTGAAAAACTGCTCGATTTTGCCAAAGAGCAAATCGGTAAAAATATTCCTGTTGAACAAGTCTCTCTTAGGTTGCAAGCAACAGGAGGTGTTAGGGCACTCTCTAAAATAAGCCAAGAGCGCATTATAGCAGAGGTGCAAAAAGTGTTTTTGGAATCTGGATTTGGATCGCCGGTAGCTGAAGTGATTTCGGGTGTTGCAGAGGGGGTTTATGAGTGGATATCGATTAATTATCTGCTCGGTTCTCTCAAAAATACTTCGAAGCCTAGCGTAGGTTTGTTAGAAATGGGCGGGGCTTCATTGCAAGTGACGTTTAAACCCTCTTCTACGAAAGAGATTTACTCTCGAACCTATGATGGCCTTGGAGAGCTGCGAGCTTGGAAAGAGTTTGGTTCTAAAGACTGCAAGAAGATTCCCCTTAAATATGCCCTTTGTAGAAAATCTTTGGCACGTCAACTCAAAGTGATTCACAAGCCAAAACTTCAAGGGAAGTTTTACTTGGTTGATAATTTTGAGCAGCTGGCTTCTTTGCTTAAACTAGAGAAAGTGTCATCTGAGATTTTAGATCAGCAAGGCCCTAAAATTTGCAGTAAGGATCTTGGGGCTTTGAAACAAGAATTGCCGTCTCCTTTTGCAGAACAATATTTGAAAAGAGTTTGTTTTCAGACGGCTTATATGTCTGTTGTGTTAGAAAAAATTGGGTTTAAGCGGAACCAAAAATTAATCTCAGCGAAGACGATTGGAGAAACAACCTTGTCATGGACACTGGGGTCATTGGTGGACAACATGCTGTCTTCCCAAAAAACGGTGGTTATGCCATAATCCAGTATTATGGCTACTTCCAAAGCTCCTCCTTTTACTTTGTATGAATATAGAGCTTCGCCTTTTTGCGTTGCAGTTCGAATAGCACTCAATGAATGTGGTGTGACTTTTACCCCTAGAGAAGTAGAGCCCGACAAAGAGAGAACAGCTGCTTTTTTACGCAGAAGTCCTTTTGGGCGTTTGCCTGCCTTGGTTGAGCACAGACCCAGTGGCGAGCTTTCGATTTTTGAATCTCCAGCGATTCTGCACTTTTTGGCAGAGCGGTTTGAAAAATCGAGTTTAGGTTTCAATGATTTGAGTTCAAAGGCTCAGGCTTTATCTTGGCTGAGTTTCTTGGCTTCAGGCTTTGGAGACTTGCTCTGGCGTGTTCTTACAGAAGCTCATGTGTACGAAGGTCCAGACGCGAGACCTAAAATGTTGGCTGCGTTTCATGAAGAGCTAGAACAACAAATCGATGTTTTAGATAAGCATTTGGCAAGACGTGCTTTCTTGGCCGGAGACTATTCTATTGCCGATACATTGGCGACACCCTTGCTAGATTTGCTCGATCAAGTCAAAGACCTGGATTTGGATGGCTATCCGCATGTGTTATCTTGGCGTGAGCGATTGCGCGGACGTCCAAGTTACAAAGGTGTTTGGCTCTCTCCGCCTAAAGCTGAGTCCTCAAAACAAGACTAAGCTTTTTCGAAATGATCGAAGCCCTTGTTTATCAGGGGCTTATATTCAGAATCATTCAAAATTAAGATTTCAGGGCTTTCGGTGATTTCACCTATCTCTACAAGCCCTTTTTTCCCCGTGAATAACAACGCATAATCTTCACCGCCATAGAGTGCTTGCTCTTTTGTGGCTAGGTGATGAGTAGGTATTGTGTGTATGCGCGCGCCTACTTTGGAAGCTTTACACAGTCGCGTGAGATCTTTTGCCAGCCCATCGGAGATATCCATGCAAGCTGTCGCGGTACTAATAAGTTGTTGCCCCAATTCAAGTTCAGGTTCAGGATATGACTGATATTTTAGCGCAGCTGATGCTCCCAACTCTCTGCTGACATAAATTTTATCGCCTGGTTTTGCGCCTTGTCTTCCAAGAGGCTTGCCTAAGACATCTCCAAAGATTGTGATGGCGCAACTGAAAGCGTGTTTCGTGGTGCTCAAATCGCCACCATAAAATTCCAAGTTATATTTTTGGCAAGCTTGTAAAACACCTGTACAAAATTGCCCTAAATAAAGGGCGTTATTGCTGAGCCATGCACTCGGTAACTCTAAAGACCAAAGAAACCCAACGGGTTTTGCGCCCATGGCAGCTAAGTCTGATAAATTTTGAACAAGAGCTCTGTAACCAGCAGACTCTAGAGATCCGAGGCCTATTTTAAAATCGTTGTTTTCTTGGAAGGCATCTAGACTGACAACACGTGTGCAACCGGGCGGGCAGGGAGGTAAAGACGCACCGTCATCGAGCAAGTCATGGGCACCAGCAGCCAAAACAGGTTTTAAGCTGGCTTTAATCAGCTCAATAACCTGACTCTCACTTAAATTCAAACACGAGTCCAAAAGTGAGCATGAGGGGAAGATCTTGCTTTGGCCAAGCAGGCGAAAAATCAAGGCCATTTTGATGGAAATTATTAATCGGCATGTAAGCGACTTCTGATTTCAAATAGATATGATCATAGACGTTATTAGCTCTGGCGGCTTTAGAAACACTGGGTTCCATCCAATCTAGAGCGAGCATGAGCCCGGCAGCAGCTTCATAGCCGAACACGACGCCCATTGGTTTATTTTTATTCAGGTCTTCTTTGTCGAGTCCGCCTTGGTAAGTGAACATATAGCTTGCGGCAACAATGCCTCCGCGAATATAGGGAACGAGGGGGAAGTAATCGACCCAAGAATCAAGAAGATAAGTGAGCTGTGGCCGCAGGTGCAGCATGTGCAAACCAGCCGGGTCAGAAGATTGTGTTGTTGTTGGTTGGTTATTTGCATCGACTGTAAGAGCGCTGCCGCCTGCATAGGCATAAGCGGCTCCAAAGCCTAGTTGCAGGCTTCCGAAATCATCAAACAAGTGCCAATCGACTTCAACGCCTATCAAGGGGAGTAGTTTGTCAGAGAACATCGGACCATAAAATTGGCGTGCAGTGCTGCCGTCTGATTTAGTACTGGCATCTAGGTTGGGTTTGTAGGTTGAACCGATGGTGCTGAAGTTCATTTGACCTACGTCTGCGAACGCCGGAATTGATATCGTCATTGCGAGAACAGCCAAGCAATCCAAAAAACGCCTGGGACGTCTTAAAAACAATCCCAGTAACAAAAACAACCCCCATGTAGCGGGTCCACCTGATGTTTGTGAGCAGCCAAAAGACAGTGGATTTTGTGCGCCGTCATAAACTTCGGCAAAGCCATCGGTGTTCATGGGTTTGCCAGTTAGAGCCGGTGTCCACTGATTAGAAGAGCCTTGGACTCTAGCTATGACATAATAAGTCGTTCCATTGTCTAGGTTTCCTAAGGTAATGGTTGTCGATGTACCTGTCGTTGGAGTGGGGCAACTGTTTGTTGTATTCACAAGGCTATTAATCAGAGCTTGATGCTGGCTGTCAGCGTAGCAAACTTCGTATGTGGGGTTATAATTAGCCACTCTGCCTATGCTTGGATCATTAATCGTAACAATAATTTGTTTGTTGCCCTCAGAGAGGGTCGGAGAGGGGAGATTGTTAGGAGCGGTATTGTACGAATAGTTTACTTGCGCTGCGAGTGCTTGAGTTCCGCCAACTGCATAGACACAAAGTGTGGCATTTCCTTGTCCTTTAGAGGCTCCGCAGTAGTTGCTTAAAAGATCTTTGACAGGAAAGTTCAATTTTCCTGCGGAGTCCGTCGTGTAAGAAGCACCTTGAGCGGCTGTATTGGTGCTAGGACAGACATCTGTCGATTTTGGTGGAGTGCTGTTTGGAACGATAAGGGCCTTAAAAGGAGTCCCTTGCGTGTTGCTAGAGTGAGGTTGCAGCACAGCTGAATCTGCCGAATTGCAATCAGTTAAAATACCTGGGAGAGTAGTTGTTATTGCAGTTTGAGCCAACGTGCCGATACTGATCATGAACAAAAGAAAGCTTAGCCTTTTCACTTCAAATACTCCTTGCAAAGAATCTCGGCAATTTTGACGGCGTTAAGTGCTGCACCGGTACGTAGGTTATCGCTTGAATACCAAGCAGCTAAACCATGTTGCACAGAAGCATCTACTCGAATGCGTCCCACCAATGTCATATCTCCACCGGATGCATCCGCTGGAGTTGGGTAGAGATTCTGACTTAAATCATCTACAACTTCTATGCCTGGGCTGTGGCTTAAAATTTCACGTGCTTCCTGAGCAGAAATCGCTCGCTCAAACTCCATGTGAACAGCCGCGCTGTGGCCATTGAATACAGGCACACGTGCGCAAGTAGCAGCGATTTTGAGCTCTGGCAGGTTGATGATCCGACGCGTTTCCGAGATCATTTTCTCTTCTTCGTCAGCAATATACGGCAGTACGTTGAAAGCAATGCGATGTGCAAAATACCCGGGTGCACTTTCACGCATATTAAACAAATCGCGTGTTTGTTTATCGAGTTCTTCCATGCCAGCTTTGCCTGCGCCTGATACAGCTTGATATGAAGCAACGGTTACGTGCTTCAAACCTGCTTTTTGATTGAGCGGAGCAAGCATTTGAACCAAAGGTGTTGAGGTACAGTTAGGGCAGGCGATAATATTCTTGTGACGATAGTCAGCAATTTTATCAGCGTTGACTTCTGGAATCACCAATGGAACTTCAGGGTCTAATCTGAAAGCGCTTGATTTATCGATCAAAACTGTTTTGGTGCCACGTGTCCAATCAGCGATTTGTTTGGCAAGAGACCCGTCGATGGCTAAAAAAGCGATGTCGATATTTTCGAAAGATTTAGGCCCGAGTAACTCAACAACGATCTCTTCTTCGCCGAAATCTAGTTTGCAGCCCGCGGATTTTTCAGAGGCCAGTAATTTAAGATTCTCTAAGGGGAATCGGCGTTCATGCAAAATAGAGATGAGCTCCTGACCCACGACTCCCGTCGCGCCTACAATCGCCACATTGAATTTTCGACCCATAAGCTGTGCACTGTGCTGTTTTTTTCACTTAAATGCAAGATGGATCCATTAAGAAGTCTTCTAGAGTTATGCCTCGAATTCGATTGGTTTCGAAACGATTTGGATTAATGAGAGTCAGGCGTCCGGTTGGATGTGTCGTCAGGAACCATTGATAATGAAAAGGATCTTCAATTCCTCTTTTGACCTCGATCCAATCATCTGGGAAAGAGGCAACGAAATCAATTTCATGAGTCTTAGATTGCCAAAATGAGATATCTTCTGGAACAGGTTCTAAACCAAGCAGACAGCGTCTTCTAAATAGTTCCTGAGCAACAGCCCACTCAAGCATGTGACTATGTACTTTAGGAGAGTTTTGAAGTGCATAAGGGGTTCTGATGGCCTCTGGATGCCAACACATCGCTGCAAGTGTGTTAATGAAATGATACTTGCAAGGTTGACGCCATAGAGGTTTGCCGTTGTTCCCATCGATAGGGTAAGCAGGGCAGAGCACGAGTAAGTCTTGCAAAAGAGCAACGTAACCTAGTGCTACAGTGTTGTTTGAGAGCCCACTTTCTCTTGCTAATTTAGACTGACCGATGGGATTTGTTCCAAATTGAAACAGGGTTTTTATGACGCTGAGCAATGCTGAACGGGTGCGACCACTAGCCGTAAATTCACCTAGAATCCAGTCTGAAACAAGTTCAATGATGTATTCAGGAAGTCGACCGGTTTGAGCAAGCTCGCAGGCTGCGATAGGTGATCCACCTGAAAGTAAGTAGCTATTTAAAGTTTGATCTCCTAGTTTCACGCCGCATTGTTTCTTGAATTCGGCATAAGAAATTGGTGTAAAAATATAATTGGTCCGCGCCAAGCGTCCTTTTCTACCTGGAAGTCGTTCGCTCCCATGACGTAAATCGGCAGCTTTGGAGCCTGTTGTGATCACCAACACGTCTATTAATTCGCCCGCATCGATTACGTATTTTAAGGCTTTTTCCCAGTTTTCTACAGCGGTAATTTCATCAATGAACAAACGTTTAACTTTTGATTTTGGATGAAAAAACTGAGTAACCAAGCGGATTTCAGAAACCAATTGCTCTTTGTTTGCCAGAATATCGCCATTTAAGTACAAAGCAGAACCAGCTCCAAACTCCTTAATGGTTTCCGCAATCTGCTGCTCCAACCAAGTACTTTTACCGTATTGTCTGGCACCACGGATCAGTAAGATGCCTGGTTCTATGGGCAGTTTTCGTAGTCCGAAATCAATTTCAAATTGGAATGGCGCTAAAGATAAATTATTGAGATGCGGTAGAACACCTTGTGCCTGGATTTCCCCCTGCATAAGAGCTTGGTTTATTTGTCCAACGTTCATAACGTTAGTGTATCAAACGTTTGAAACGTTGGAAAGTAATTTCTTGAAATCTGTTGTTGGTTCCACAGGATCGGTCATTCATCCGATAGCTTTTTAGAATATGCCTGTTTTACAGTGATTGCTTGTAGACATGGTGTCTGCAAAAAAAGCCGTTTCCATATTCCGGTAAGAGTTAGGAAACGGCAGCCTTTAGAGCCGAGACAAAAATAATGTCGACGGCCACGTTTGTCAATTGGAGCAATCATGAGCCGCTGCGTACGCGTTCCCCTTCACGTCATCAAATCTAAAATCTCAGCTTCAGTAAAAATGCTCTGGATTGAGCTTGCTCTGACATCCAGCCCCAAACGTCCGCTTCACACAGGTTTTATTAATAGGTATCACAAGCACTCACGGCAGATTCATTGTCCTTAGGCTCTTGCACATTTTTTGTGAGCGGGTGAAGTAAGTTGCATGAAACTATTTTGCTCACTTATTTTACTGGGATTGATGTTCGTTGGCTGTGACACGAGCTACGATAATAAGAGCTTACATTGTGGCGTGTATACACAGTCAACCTGTCCTGCTAGCGCTTGCACCTGGTCTAATGAGAAGAAGTGTGTTGCTTATACGCAGTGTTTACAGATCAAGAACTTGGTTGCTTGCACAGAATCGGCGTTTTCAGACAAGAAATGCATATGGACAATTACTTCTGCCGATGCTTGTGTTCTTAATCAATCTGTTATCTGTACACTTAATGCAGCTAAATCAGCCTGTTGTGCAGGGACAGATACGAGTTGTACGAATACTGATGCTAATTGTGAGTTTGTTCTTCCCGTATGCAATGAGAAAAATCCTTCCAAGTGTTCTTTTAATCCAAAATCTAATTTTTGCTGTTCTGGGGAGGGTGCTAATCAAACGTGCTTTGAAAAAGCCGATAACCCCAACTGTCACTTTGTTGATACAGCCGGAACCTGCTCAAGTACTTAAATCTGGACGAAATTGAGAAATCAACATCCCCAACAGTCTGAGTCATATTGTTTGCAAACATTGCAACCAAGAGTGTACCAAGCATTGGCAGCGTTAAGTGCCATAGCAGCACATGCTTTGTATTTGATCCGAAATTCAGTTTGGATAAGGCTTTCGACATAGCAGGCATTGGGAGCTAAAAGCGTTGCGACAACGGCTTGTATGGTCGAGGGTCCTACTCCATAATAGTTCAGAGTTGCAGACGAAGTATTATTCTGTGCTTGTGACAAGCTGGGGTGTGAAAAAAAGCTGAAAATAACAACGAACAAAACCACCAAGTTTAAACGTAGGACTCCTTAGGAATAATCCTGTGTTTTGAAAAGTTGATGGGTAATGCATCTCAGTGTGTTTTGTGTTTTTCTTTGCTTAACACCCGCGTTTGCAGATGCTCCACCTAAAATGCAAGTTGCCAGTGATTGTGCTATTACTTTTGCAGAGCTTTTCGGGTTGTTGAGTAATTGCCCAGCTCTTTCGCCTCGCTATTATTTTGGCAACTTTCCCGGCTGGTATCAGTATATTGGCTGTGTTGGCTCAGCGATTGGCACTCTTTTCCAAGCTAATATTTGTGCCGTTGATATGATTAACTATTTCGGGGTTGATACGCCTGCTGCCGGTCCATATAGGCCAGCACCTCAGAGTCCAAGTGACTTGCTGGATACCTTAAGTCAAGCTTTAGATGACCCAGCCCTGAGAAGAGAGCTGGGGCAAATTCTGGAATCAGCTTTGAATCACTCGACTTGATTGGTTGGAACTAGCACTGTGTTTGTTCCAGTGCGCGCTAATTCCAATCGTTTCAAAAGTACGGAATCATAGACATCAAAAGCGCTTGCTTTGTAATCACTTGATTTTGCCTCAAAGATATAACCGACTATAACGCCAACCAATCCCAGGACGACCATTCCTGCCCCAATGGCGAATGTTGGACCAATTTCACCAGAGTTGCGGCCAAATGAACGAGGAATTCCAGCAAGCATCAAAGATGTGCCTAGGATTTCTACACCAAGACCAGACCACATGAAAGTGGTACCAAGCCTGTTGTATTCTAAATATTGCTGAGTTGATTCAGCGAATTTGTTGTTAGGTCCCACGACAGGAAGGAGGTCCTCTGGGTGATAAATTCTCTGTCCGTTGCCAAGGGTTAACGAACTTGAGTTAGAAGAAACTCCGCCATAACCATTAACAATGTAGAGTTCTCGGTGAACAATCGGCTTAAGTTCATCGTAGGCTTTTACACGTTCTTTGATAGGTGCATCAGCAAGTGGTGGTGCGCTTAATTGCACATGAGCTTGACAGCCAACAAGGAATAAAACTGACAAAATAAGAGTAATAAACTTAAGCATGCGGATTCTTTAACAGGCTTATAAAGTAAAACAAGAGGTGCCTAATCAAGAAGCATGTCGATGAATCTTGATTTATGTGTCAGCGGAGATGTTCCCGAGATTATTAAACCACCAGATTCACAATTCTGTCCGGCACAACGATTATTTTCTTAGGCACAGCACCGTTTAGAAAATATTTGACCTGTTCCAGTTCCAGAGCCTGTTTCTCTAAGATTTCTTTCGATAGTCCTCGTGCTACTTTCATTTCATCGCGGCGCTTGCCGTTGATTTGAACGCCTATTGTTACTTCATCTTCTACGCACAGAGCAGAATCAAAAGCAGGCCATGAGGTCTTAGAAATTAACTCTTTTTGACCCAGGCGTTCCCAAAGTTCTTCGCAAATATGCGGCGCATAGGGTGCCAAAGTTTTTAAGAAGCCTAGAATAATCTCTTTGGGTAAAATTTTTGCAGCTGTTGCTTCGTTCACGAAGATCATCATCTGTGAGATCGCAGTGTTATAACGCAGCTCCAGCGTATGTTCTTGAACTTGTTTGAGGGTTTTGTGATACAGGCGCCATAATTCTGGATTTGAACTGCCAGGATCATCAGACAACTCACGTGTCGCTAAACGCCAAGCGCGCTGTAAGAATCTATAAACGCCTTCAACGCCATTGGTTTGCCAAGGTTTTACTTGATCTAACGGCCCCATGAAGAGCTCGTAAAGTCTCATTGAATCGGCACCGTATTTGGCGATGACATCGTCTGGGTTCACTACGTTGTAGCGAGATTTAGACATCTTTTCGACTTGAGTTTTGACCGGCACACCCGAAGTTTTAACAAACCAATCTGCGCCCTTTTGTTCCACTTCTTCTGGATAGTAATATTTTCCGGCTTCATCTTGGTAGCTGTGCGCTAAAATCATGCCTTGATTAAAGAGCTTTTGAAACGGTTCTTTCGTAGAGACCACGCCGCAATCATATAAAACTTTGTGCCAGAATCTAGCATAGAGTAAGTGCAAAACAGCGTGCTCAACACCACCCACATAAAGATCAACTGGCATCCAGTATTGTTCTAATTCGGAAGCGCAGAATTTCTCTGAGTTCTTAGGGTCTAAATAGCGCAGGTAATACCAGCAAGACCCACCCCATTGAGGCATCGTATTGGTTTCACGGCGGCCAATTTGACCATTAGGTAACTTAACTTCTAGCCAGTCTTCAGAAGCTCTGGCTAGTGGGGGTTCACCTGAATCTGTGGGTTTATACGCGTCTACTTTGGGGAGCTCTAAAGGCAGATCGCTTTCTGACAGAGCATGCAAAGAGCCATCTTCTAGGTGAACAACGGGGATCGGCTCACCCCAGTAGCGTTGTCTCGAAAATAGCCAATCGCGTAGCTTATACTGAGTTTTACGAACACCTGGCCATTTGGATTCTTCCAAAGGCTCGTAGGTTCTAATCGACAAGTTATGAAGTTTCGCAAAGGCCTGATCACGCTCGTCTGTTTCGGGAACAGCCATGATCGCGCCTGTGCCGTAATCAGCCAGAACATAATCAGCCACCCAAATCGGCAGTTTTTCGCCCGTAATCGGGTGAATAGCATTCATACCCGTATTACTACCCTCTCCACTTGGTGGAGAGGGGTTGGGGGTGAGGTTTCCGAGGTTCAATGCATGCCCATGCGCGATCACACAGAAAGTCACACCGAGCAAAGTATCGGGCCTGGTTGTATAGATTTTTAGTTTTTCTGAACGACCTTCGATCTCAAATTCTATTTCAGAACCCGTAGACTTGCCGATCCAGTTGCGCTGCATTTCTTTCACGCCTTCTGGCCAGTCTAAGCCTTCTAGATCTTCTAGCAATCTTTCGGCATAGGCTGTGATCTTGAGCATCCACTGACGCATGACGCGCTGCTCAACCAAATCGCCTGTTTCTACGTATTTGCCATCTTTCACTTCTTCGTTGGCCAAGACAGTGCAAAGGGCAGGGCACCAATTGACAGGCACTTCAGCTAAATAAGCCAAATTCTTCTCGTAAAGTTTTAGAAAGATCCACTGGGTCCATTTGTAATAATCAGGATCCGTCGTACTGACTTCTCTGGACCAGTCATAGCTAAAGCCCAGTCGCTTAATCTGGCCTCTAAAGTTATCTATGTTGCGTTTGGTAATAATCGCCGGGTGAATATTGTCCCGCATAGCAGCTCGTTCTGCTGGGAGTCCAAATGCATCCCAACCCATGGGGTGCATGACGTTATAACCCATGGCTCGTTTTAATCTCGCCATGACGTCTGTCGCGGTGTAGCCTTCAGGGTGACCTACGTGTAAGCCAGCTCCAGAGGGGTACGGAAACATGTCTAGAACATAATATTTGGGTTTTTTACGAAGCTCGGTCAAATCCTGGGAGACTTCAAAAGTCTTGTCTTGTTCCCAGCGTGTTTGCCACTTTGCTTCTATTTTCGAGGGGTCGTAGGTCATAATGGTGACGAAAGGGGGATTCGAACCCCCGACCTATGGATTATGAGACCATCGCTCTAACCAACTGAGCTACATCGTCAAGAGGCCCTTAGGCCACCAATTCGATAACAGAAAGAGGAGCGCAGTCGCCTTTACGAATGCCGTTCTTCATGATCCGAGTATAGCCACCTTGACGGTCCTGATACTTAGGTGCGATCACATCAAATAGTTTTTTGAGAACTGCTTGATCTCTGATGGTTTGAAAAGCTTGACGTCGTGCGTGCAAATCACCACGCTTACCGAGTTGAATCAAACCTTCAGCAACACCGCGAAGATCTTTGGCTTTAGCATCTGTTGTCGTAATGCGCTCATGCAAGAACAATGAAGTCGCCATATTGGCAAACATCGCTTTGCGGTGAGAAGAGGTACGGTTAAGTTTTCGGCCTTTGTTTAAGTGACGCATAAATTAGATTCCATCGCTCGATTCAGAAGGGGTAGCAGTCGGAGTTGTTCCTGGTTTTGGAGGCCAGTTGGTGATTCGCATCCCCAATGAGAGGCCCATTTCGCCCAAGATTTCTTTGATTTCTTTGAGACTCTTACGACCAAAATTCTTAGTCTTGAGCATTTCGCTTTCGCTTCTTTGTACCAGATCACCAATTAATCTAATATTTGCGTTAGCTAGACAGTTGGCAGATCGAACTGAAAGTTCGAGTTCTTCAACCGTACGGCTTAAATGATCATTGAGGCGCTCAACACGGTGAGTGGCTTCTGGCAAGACGGGTTCAAGATCTTCAGAGAAGTTGATGAAGATTGAAAGCTGTTCTTTCATGATCTTCGCAGAGATTCCCAAAGCGTCTTCTGGAGTCACAGACCCATTGGTCCAGATTTCCATCACCAACTTATCATAATCGGTTTGTTGACCCACACGAGCATTGGTCACGTGGTAGTTCACTTTGCGAACAGGGCTGAACAAAGCATCGATGTTGATGGTGCCGACAGGCTGATCTTCATCTCTGATTTGAGCTGCAGGGACATAGCCACGGCCACCTTTGATGGTGAGCTCAGCTTTGAATACGCCGCCTTCTGCAACAGTACAGATGTATTGTTCAGGATCCAAGATTTCAACCGAAGAATCTACTTCAATGTCTTTAGCGCGAATCTCACAGGGACCTTTTTTAGAAATCCGAGCGGACTTGTGAGTGACATCATGCAACTTAAGATTGATTTCTTTCAGATTCAGAACGATTTCAGTGCCATCTTCTTTAACATCAGGCAAAGAAGTAAACTCATGCTGAGCGCCTTCGATTTTGATCGCTGTAATTGCTGAACCTTGCAAAGAAGAGAGTGAAGTCCGGCGTAAGGCGTTACCTAAAGTAGTACCGTAGCCACGCTCTAGGGGTTCTAATACAAATTTGCCATAACGGCTGTCGCTGACATCACGGTCAACAACTAAGCCTTTAGGCCGAATTAATGTTCGCCAATTACGATGCATATGAAAATCACCTTCTTAACTAAAAAAAATTTAAACTCTTCTACGTTTTGCAGGCCTGCAACCATTATGTGGTACAGGAGTTACATCTTTAATCATGGTTACGCGCATTCCACAGCTGGAAATGGCACGCAAGGCAGATTCACGACCTGCTCCAGGACCTTTGATGTACACTTCTAATGCCTTCATGCCATGATCTTTGGCTCTGCGGCAGGCTTCTTCTGCTGCAACCTGAGCTGCGAACGGCGTGCTCTTTTTGGAGCCCTTAAAACCTTTGCTGCCACAGCTTGCCCAAGAGACAGCTGCGCCAGTTGTATCCGCGATGGTTATGATCGTGTTGTTAAAAGTTGTGTAAACGTGAGCGATGCCCTGGGTGACATTCTTTTTGACTCGTTTTTTTGTTTTTGTTTCGGTTGCCATTTAATCTCTCATCAAAAGTTATTAACGTCGGACCACGCCACGTTTGCCGCCTCTGCGGGTTCGTGCATTCGAGTGGGTTCTTTGACCGCGTACAGGCAAGCCTTTACGATGTCTGAGGCCTCTGTAACAGCCAAGGTCCATTAAACGTTTGATGTTCATGGAAACTTCGCGTCTCAAATCACCTTCTACTTTATAGTTAGCTTCGAGTACGTCACGAATCCGTGCGATCTCGTCTTCACCTAAAGCATCTGTGCGTTTGTCTTCATCTACGTTAGCTTTGGCCAGAACGTCTTTAGCGATCACGGGACCAATGCCATAAATGTAAGTGAGCGCTGTGCCCATTCTTTTGTTTCGGGGTAAATCTACACCTGCAATACGTGCCATTTTTGATCGTTATCCTTGTCGCTGCTTATGACGGGTGTCTTCGCAAATTACACGGACGACGCCCTTACGCTTGACTACCTTACATTTGTCACAAATCCTCTTAACAGAGGCTCGTACCTTCATGTTTGACTCCTAAAAAATATGAACTTTTGACTTGTATCGATCTTGCATCCAATGTCAATAGGCCATAAGGATCTTATTTCTATGACATCCCACTCAACTTTTGAAGAAGCTATCAGAAAAAGCGAACTAATTTCGGCTGATTTATTAAATAATCCTCAGAAATATCGAGTTCTAACGGGCGATCGGCCAACGGGTGCTTTGCACATAGGGCACTATTTTGGAACCCTTGCAAATCGGGTTCGACTCCAAAATATGGGCTTAGAAACTTTTATTGTGATCGCGGATTATCAAGTTTTGACTGATCGAGATTCTGTGGGACAGATCCAATCTAATGTAAGCGAGATCTTATTAGACTATTTGGCGGCCGGCCTGGATCCGTTTAAGCAAAAAACGGTGATCTTTGCACATAGTGCGATTCCAGAGTTAAACCAGCTTTTGTTGCCCTTCTTAACTTTGGTGAGTGTTCGAGAATTGGAGCGAAATCCAACGGTTAAAGACGAAATCCGTGCAGCTGGCATAAATATTATGAATGCAGCCATGCTGACTTATCCAGTGCATCAAGCAGCTGATATTTTATTCTGTAAGGGTAATTTAGTGCCAGTGGGTAAAGATCAACTGCCGCACTTAGAACTCTCGCGTAAAATTGCCAGACGCTTTAACGAAAGATTTAAAAATATTTTTCCAGAGCCTGATGCTCTGCTCAGTGAAGCACCCACTATCTTGGGTTTAGATGGTTCGCAGAAGATGAGTAAAAGCCGCAATAATGCGATCTTTTTGAAAGCGACAGAAGATGAGACAGCCAAGCTAATCAAATCAGCCAAAACAGATGCTGAAAGACAGATCACTTATGAGCCTGAGAATAGGCCTGAAGTCGCTAATTTACTGAGGCTAATCTCTTTGTGTACAGGTCAAACACCTATTCAAATCGCTGATCAAATTGGAGATCAGGGTTCAGGCAAACTGAAATCTTTGCTTACAGAGAGCCTCAATGCTTATTTGGCGCCTATGCGTCAGCGCAGATTAGAATTTGCCAAAGATCCGAACCTGGTTTCTAAAGTCCTTTCTATTGGCAACGAAGGTGCTCGTGAAATCGGTGCGAAGACACTGGACGAAGTCCGCGAAGCCATGGGTATGGTTTATGGCTTATAGGAAATTCAAAATTCGCGCTGAGTTTTTCTGAGCTTGTCTGCCGGTGAACAAGTCATAACTTGTTAAAATATATTGACAAAACAAGCTTTAACATGTATTTTTTTAACTGGATACAAGTTATAGGTGGTTTGTGTTTATGAGAAAACTCATGATTCGTCAGTTGGAACAGCAACTTAGGTGGCTGCAATCTACAACAAAAGTGAGCAGGCCTGCGTTGGGATGGGTCAAAACCATGCGCGAAGCTTTCGGGATGACTGCAGGGCAGTTAGGTAAACGGCTCAATGTCTCTCAGCAACGCGTAAGCGAGTTAGAAAAAAATGAGATTGAAGGGACCGCTGCTTTAAAGAGTATACAAGCGGCAGCAGACGCTCTCAATTGTGATTTTGTCTATTTTTTGATTCCTAGAGAACCCATTGAAGAAATAATAGAAAAACAGGCAAAAAAAGTTGCTTCAGGGCGCCTTGCCATATTAAGTCATTCGATGGAGCTTGAAGACCAGCTTGTTAGCAAGAAAGAACAGCATCAGCAGATAAGTGAATTGGCAAAAGAACTTATAGACACAAAACCAAGGGAACTCTGGAATGACTAACAAGTTTTTTGACGCTGAGGGTTCAACTCCTCTCGATCCAGATGATTTGAAAGGTCTGTTGCCTAAGCATGTGACAACTCAAAATCTGCTCAATTTCCTAATGGCAATGGGCGACATGCTCGTCTCATGGCTGATTTGCTGGTTGTTCAAATGGGCGGGCCTCGCTTTAGTTGGGGCCTAAAGACAAGGCATATTGGTACTATTACAACGACTGGAGAACTTCGAAAGAACTATTTGACGGCTTTGCGTGAAGCAGACCAAAACAACTGCGAACCATTGATGCGATTTGCAAAGTCATAATATGTCTGCTTTCTTGACGAAGTTCGCGAAGCCATGGGCATGGTCTATCGATAGAGCAGATTGCTGAGAAATCTTGAGCCTTCAGGTGTTGCCAGTAAGATGACCCACCAAGCAGGCCCGACTAATACTAGGCCTGCAGCCAGAGCAATACAAGCATTTCGTGCCATTTTGTCGTGAACTTGGCTGGCATGAATTGGCGCTGCCATCAGCAGCATCATGAATACAAAAGGCTTCATGTGTTTTCCCTGCTGTCAAAAACCAAGTTTGCAAAATTTGAGTTTGTTTCGATCTGACATTGTTCCATGAAACCAAGTATCCTGAGTGATTCTTTGGCATCTGTCCAAGGGGGCAAGCGATTTAAACAAGCTTTTAAAAAATGCCGACATTCTAATTCTAAAGGCTCCAAGGGTAATGAAGCAATCAGGCGACCATTGAGCCTTAGTTTCTGCTGAAAAGGCATTTGGTCATTAAAAGCAATTTCTCCAAGAGTTCCTGTTACGATTAATTTTTGTTGTTTAACGGCTTGCAAGCTTCCTGCTTGAATTTCTAAATGAATATTCTGAGAGCTGCCCATGAGTGCTAATGCCATGGATAAGTCATGAATAGCCAAGTCCATCAAAACTCCTCCTGGTCTAGGAGCGGCTGTATGAAAACGAATCGTATGAATAGACTGCAGTTTTCCAATGGATTCTTGTTTAATCAAGCTTTGTAACATGAGAAAGCTTGGATGGTATCGGAGCAGATGTCCAACCATTAAGATGCGTTGATATTTTTGAGAGAGCTTACAAAGAATCTCAGCTTGTGTAGTTTCAAAGCACATCGGTTTTTCAACCAATACGTCTTTCCCTGCTTCCAAGGCTATCTGAACCAACTCAAAATGCGTGTGAGAGGGTGTCGCGATAACTACTTTTTTAATGCTACTATCTAGAGCTGTCTCAAAATTCTGAGCTATCCGGATTTTGTTTTCAAGTCCCTCTACACTTGGTGGAGAGGGATTTAGGGTGAGGTCTTCGAAATTAAGATCGTAAATCGTATGAAGAACGCCTAAATTATTAAACACTCTGGCCAAGTTTTTGCCCCAACGACCGCAGCCGATGAGTGCTAAATCTTTAGGCATGGTACATGGGCAGGCATAAAATCGAACTTGAAGCTTTCTCGGCGCAAGGAAAATCTCCCTCTTTGTAACCTAGATAAGCGAAAGCCGGTTGCAGATGCAAGCATTTTGGATAGTGAATGCTTGTTTGAAGGCCTCTGGCCAAAAGTTCTTCTTTTAAAACATCGCGTGAATTACTCAAAATTCCAAATTGTGCGTAAACATGCGTGTTTTGTTCTAATTTTTTAATTATTTGGTAATTTGAGAAAGAAGCTTGATAGTCACTGGCCAGTCTTTGTCGTCTGAGAATCTCTGTTTCAAAATGGCGTAATTTTACCAAGAGTATAGCTGCTTGAATTGTGTCTAATCTGCCTGTTAGCCCGACATAGACATGATGATTTTTCTCAACTTGTCCGTGATGTCTTAGAGCTCGAATTCTGTCAGCTAAAATATTGCTGCTTGTAAAAACAGCACCGCCATCTCCGTAACATCCTAAAGGTTTCGTTGGATAGAAGCTGGTAATGCCGACCAAAGAAGCTGCTGTACTTTTGCAATTTTTTTGAGTCGCTCCGAAACTCTGAGCGGCATCTTCGATGACTGAGAGATTATGTCGCACAGCAATTTGATTAATTAAATCTAAGTCTGCCATTTGGCCAAACAAACTCACGGGTAAAATGGCTCTTGTGCGGGGAGTAATCACTTGTTCGATCTTTTCAGGGTTTATCAAGAAAGTTTCAGGATCAATATCGACAAAAACAGGTTTTGCGCCGGCTAATATAATCGCCTCTGCTGTACCTGCAAACGTATAAGGCGTTGTGATAACTTCATGCCCTAAACCAATATCCAAGGCCATTAACGCTAATTGAATTGCTGTGGTTCCACTGGATACCGTGATGCAATGTTTGGCTTTAGTATAAGCAGCGAGTTGATTTTCTAATTCGAAGACTTCAGGTCCGAGAATAAATTGTCCATGTTCAATGACTTTTGAAATGGCGTTTTTAATTTCTTCTTGGTTCATAGCTTTCTTAACAAACCGCGTTTCGAATTTCTTGCAAATTGCAAAAGCTCATCGACCATTGGATTTTGATAGAGCTCGAGCTGCTTGCAAGCTTCTTCTATAAGTAGGTTGCTCATAAAAAGAATCTTAAACGCTTTTTTAAGAAATAATCGGTCTTCAAACAAGAATCCATGACGTTTAAGACCCACAGAGTTCAAACCTAGTAGACGAGCAGGGTGGCCTTCTACAGAACAATACGGAGCGATATCTTGCCGAACGCCTGTCTTGCCACCCACAAAAACATGTTTCCCAATGCTAACACCTTGATGAACAGCGACGTTGCCTGAAAGATTGGCAAAGTCGTGAATTGTGACGTGTCCAGCCAACATAGAAGCTTGGGTGATGATAACGTGATTTCCGATATTGCAATCATGTCCGATATGGACCTGACCCATGATAAAACAATCAGAGCCTAATTGAGTTTGTTTTCCTGGTTGGCTTGCTGCGTGTATGCTGCTGTGTTCTCGAATCGTTGTTCTGGCCCCAATAATAAGAATATTGTTATCTTGGATGCTTTTGAGATCTTGTGCAGATTCTCCGAGTGATACAAAGGGATAAATTTCAGAATCTTCGCCAATCCGAGTATTGCATTTGATGACAACGTGTTCATGAATTTTTACTCTGTCTTCTAAATAAACGCCAGGACCAATGATAGAATAAGCACCAATGTGAACGTCTTTCGAGAGATGAGCCTTTGGATCAATAATAGCCGTAGCATGAATCTGCACGACGAAAAGTTAAAGCAGACGAGAAATTTTGTCGATCAATTTTCCGTGAAAATCGTGTGTATTGTTCCAAAGTTCGATTCGAGCCACAAAGGGTGCTCCGAGCAAAGCAAAATCACCTAGAGCATCGAGTATTTTATGCCTGGCGCACTCATTGGGTAATCTGAAATCTGTGTTAATGGGTTTGTGTTGATCCAAGAGAATTCCAGAAGTTATCTCAGCGCCTTTGAGAAGACC
>JBAXMC010000002.1:0-46478 GCA_037134495.1 Myxococcaceae bacterium | reverse complement strand
GTAGTGGTCTAAGCGCCGAGTGGCTCCCATTAAGCCTAGAATATACAATGGCATGAAAGCGACCAAGAAACCCATAATCCAGCATCCAGCAGCGTACTGGCCCAATCTTTCATTGAGCTTAAATCCCGCAAATTTAGGAAACCAGTAGGTAACTCCGGAAAGAAACCCAAAGAGAACACCGCCAATTACCATCGAATGAAAATGGGCTACCAAAAAAAGGCTGTTGTGAACTTGAAAATCCACAGGTGCTATGGCCATCAAAACTCCGGTCATGCCACCTGTACAAAAAACAACTACAAACCCTAAAAACCATAGCATTGGCGTCGTAAAACGAATACGCCCCCTAAACAAAGTGAATATCCAATTGAATACTTTAACTCCTGTAGGAATCGCGATCATCATGGTCATGATGGCAAAGAAGCCATTGACATTTCCTCCCGCACCCATGGTGAAAAAGTGATGCAGCCAAACCGTAAAAGAAAAGAAAACAATCAAAACAATCGCCCATACCATCGACTGATAACCGAAAAGTCGTTTTTGCGAAAAAACGGGTACGACTTCGGAGAAAATACCGAAGGCGGGCAGGATAAGAATATAAACTTCGGGGTGCCCCCACGCCCAGATTAGATTCACAAACATCATGGGATTGCCACCGGACCCAGAAGTGAAAAAATGCATCCCAAAAACACGATCGAGACTAAGCATCGCCAAAGTGGCTGTCAAAATCGGAAAAACCAGAATAATAAGCGCCATCGACCCCAAAATGGTCCATACGAAAATGGGCATTCTCATCAAACTCATACCGGGACACCGCATTTTAAGAATGGTCACTAAAAAATTAATGCCAGAAAAAAGGCTCCCAATGCCAGCAATCTGAATGCTCCAAATCCAATAATCAACGCCAACTCCTGGGCTATAGCTTTTTTCTGTGAGGGGAGGATAACCGAGCCAGCCAGCGCCAGAGAAATGGCCCACTATCAACGAGACCAAAATAAAAACAGCCCCAGAAGCGAAAAAATAGAAGCTAATGGAATTCAAAAATGGGAAAGCGACATCACGTGCCCCAATTTGGAGCGGCACGATAAGATTCGTCACCGCAAACAAAAATCCCATGGCCACGAAAAAAATCATGGTGGTACCGTGTGCCGTAAAAAGTTGGTTGAAATGATTTGAAGTAATATAGCCGGTGGAATCACCCACTGAGAGCACTTGCTGCAAGCGCATCATAACGGCATCCATAATTCCTTTCAGCAGCATAACCGTCGAAACCACTGCATACATGATCCCAATTTTTTTAGGGTCCAAAGAGGTAAGCCATTCGTGCCAGAGCCATGTCCAGCGTCGATAATAGAAAAGAGCAGCAACTGTTGCCAATCCACCAAAAATAATCGAAAGGTCTGCCGCTACTTCAATCCAATCGTGCTGAAATGCGGCGAGAGTTAAGTTACCAAACATCGTGACCTCTGTTAGGATGAACCTTAGGTGCATTCATGAGAATGCGATAAAAAAAATCGCCGCCTTCCAAAGCATAGCTCATGGGTACGTTATTTTTGCTGGGCACGGCTATCTGTTCGTACTGCTCAAAATTGAGTGCTGGTGATGATTTTTTGATGTTTTCACTCCAACTCTGAAAATCTGCCAATGAAGTAGATTCTGCATTAAAAGTCATTCCAGAAAAACCCTGGCCGCTAAAATTCGCAGAAGATCCTCTAAAAATACCGATTTCATTGGCCAATAGATAAAGTTTTGTGGTCATGCCTGGCATGGCATAAATTTGACCTCCCAGGCGCGGAATCCAAAAAGAATTCATGGGAGCATCAGCCGTAATTCTAAACAGTACCGGTGTGTTTTCTGGAAATCGCACATAGTTTATCGTTGCGATTCCCTGCTCTGGATAGATAAAAAGCCATTTCCATTCGAGAGCCACAACCTCAACAATGAGCGTTTTCTTATCTGAAACGATGGGTTTAAACGGGTCAAGTTCATGACTGGCTTTCCAGGTCATCACGGAAAGACAACCGATGATAAGCAAAGGGATTCCCCACCAGACAATCTCTGCAAATTTATTTTTGTCCCACAGTGGCCTATAAAGCGCTTTTTTGTTTGTTTCCCGATAACGCCAGGCAAAGACGAAAGTGAGAATAATAACTGGCGCTACGACAATCAAAATTAGCCAAATGGAAGTAACCATCAAATCTTTTTGCTGAAGACCCATGATGCCTTGAGGATTAAGTACTGCGGCATCAGAGTTCAGCAAAAAAAAGATAAAGAGACTCAGAGAAACCAGGGCCAGAAAAATACCCGCTCCAAATTTGTATTTATCTTTCATCCTGAACATCATAAGAGTTGCTCCGGATTTTTTGCAAGTTGCTTAAGAATTTTAGTTTAAATTGCCTACAGTGCCACCCCGATTGACAAACAGCCCTATTTTCTCAATAGTTTTTCGATGCTGATGCACGAAGATATACTAGGTCAATCTCTAGACCAGCTCAAAGCTCTCATGCTCCAAAGAGGCCAAAAACCGTACCGGGCCAAGCAACTGTTTGAGGCTTTGCATCAGCAATGGGTAACAGATATCCAGGAAATCACCTCTTTTTCTAAAGAGTTACGCGATTCTCTCTCAGAGTCTTATTCAATCACTCAGCTAGAAATTACTCGTGTCAAAGTCAGCTCAGACGGTACTCGCAAGTATCTGATTAAAACCCATGATGGACACAACATCGAAAGCGTTTTCATCCCCAATGCGGCTACAGATGGCCGCAACACCTTGTGTATTTCAAGCCAAGTGGGCTGTGCCATGGGTTGCAAATTCTGCGCTACAGCAGCCATGAAATTAGCTCGCAATCTCACAGCAGCCGAGATCATTGGCCAAGTTTACGCTGTAAACCGCGATCTCAGATCCGTTGGCTGGAAAAACACCGCTGTTATCTTAGAATCGGAGCCTTCTGAAGATGCCCGCATGATCCACAACCTTGTGTACATGGGCATGGGTGAGCCGCTTCACAACTATGAAAACGTCTTACAATCTATTAAATTGCTCTGCGCTCAGGAAGGGCAAAATTACTCTGGCAGACGCATCACCGTTTCAACTTCAGGGATTGTCAAGAATATCACCAAGCTAGGTGCAGATACCAACGTTCACATTGCGATTAGCTTTAACGCAACCACCAATGCCATGCGCAGTGAAATCATGCCAGTGAATAAAAAGTGGGATTTAGAAGCGTTGGTCGAAGCGTGCCGAGCTTTTCCATTGCAAACTCGTCGCCGAATTACGTTCGAGTACGTCATGCTTGCAGGTATGAATGACACGAACGAAGATGCTTATCGGTTAATCAAGTGGCTTTCTGGCATCAAATGCAAAGTCAATTTGATCCCTTTTAATCCGCACCCCTTATCGCCCTACAAGCGACCTGCTCTAGAACGCGTAAAAGCTTTTCAGCATATTTTGCTTCAGCATCATTTTGCCGTATTTATCCGTGGAACCAGAGGTGACGACATCGATGCTGCTTGCGGCATGCTTGGCGCTCAAAAATTAGAAGATGCCCGGATTGCCCTAAATTAGCACTCAGGCGATACAATCTTCATACCCATGAGGACACGCTCTCAATATTTGACTTTAACGGTGCTGGCTGCACTGCTTTTGCATGTGTTGTTTCTAGCTTTTTTGTGGAGTCTCCCAGAAGATCATCCCTTGTTTCAAAACTTTTCTGAACCTAAAAAGATTAAAGTTCAGCTACAACAAAACAGCAGACCTCCAAGACAATTAGTCAAAATCAATCCGCCTAGAGAAGAAAAAATACCGCGCAAAGCTGATCACGTTAGCGAATTTAATAATAGTGTCCCTAAAGAAACTCAAGCAGCCAACAAAAATCCAATCCAAACAACACCCAAACGTCCTAGGACTCCAAAAACTCAAAAATTGAGCAAAGCTCCCGGCCTGAAACGCAGTTTATTACCTAGCTGGCAAGATCTTGAACAACAGCAAGAACAGCCTGAAACAGCTTTCAATGACAATCTTGACAAGAAAATCAAAACAGCGGCCCAGACAGAGGTCAATACGTTCGAATGGAAACATGCTTCGTATTTTAACCGCATCAAAGAAAGCGTAGGCCGTATTTGGGCGCCCATTCCTCAAATGCGACGCTATGACCCAGCAGGAGCCTTAATCGGAAAACAAGATCACATGACGGTCTTAGAAATCACGTTAGATAAAACCGGCACTGTTATTGACACGCAAATCAAAACTTCAAGTGGCGTATTTTATTTAGACGATGAAGCCATACGCGCTTTTCAAAAAGCATCCCCCTTCCCAAATCCTCCTCAAGCCTTGTTTGCATCAGAAGAAAAATTTAGCTTCTCATTTGGATTCGTAGTTAATGTTCAGAAAGGGTTTTCATTAGATTTTGATTAACCTCACCCCCGGCCCCTCTCCAGCAACTGGAGAGGGGAGACACAAGGAAGAAAAAATTAATTAAATTATCTTCATCAAGTTTACCCTCTCCACTGGGTGGAGAGGGGTTAGGGGTGAGGTTTTTTATTTCACAAAGAACATTTTGAGTGCCACAGCCATCAAAAATACCGAAAACATCTTACCTAAGAGTTTCACCGGTATATTCACAGCAAGTTTGGCTCCCAGATAAGTCCCAAGAAACATACCGATAGCGATTAAAAAACCCAGTTTAATATGCGTGCCATCTATTTTTCCTGCTTTATAATATTCGAGCACCGCAAAAATTCCTACAGGTAATAATAATGCCACCAACGAAGTTCCATTGGCTGTTACTTGCGGGTATTTAAACAACAAAACCAGCACAGGGACCAAAATGACCCCCCCACCGATTCCAAAGACACCTGCTGATATGCCAGCAAAAACACCCGTCAGGAGCATGTAAAAAGCTTCCATTTATAACCTCATGATCTGATAAGCCAAAAAATTAAGTATGCGCCTAAAATAAGAACGATTTTTCCAAACAGGTAGAAAAATTTCACGCGCCGTTTTTAAATCATCATAAAAATGAGATTCTAACTGGCTCGCCAAATGCTGGTCTATGACACTGACATTGACTTCTAAGTTACGTCTCGCAGACCAATGGTCCAGATTATAAGACCCTACAGAAGCATACACGCCATCGATTTCTGCTGTTTTAGCATGCAAGGTCTGACCAAATAACTCATAGATTCGAATGCCGGCTTTTAGAAACTGCTCATACACATGGTGACTGGCAAAACGCATAAGCGGAACATCTGATAAACCAGCGGTTAATACACGAACATCAACCCCTCGTTTGGCAGCATCGATCATCGCTTTCCGAAGAGCATCATAAGGCAAAAAATAAGGCGTTGTAAAATAACAGGTATGTTTTGCTCGTCTTAAAGTCAGCTCCATAGATTTTTGAATCGATATTAATTTTCGTCGCTGGTTTGAACCCAAAACTTGAGCCATCACACCATCTTGGTATTTTTTAGGCCTTTTAAGATTTTTCTTCTCCTGTCCTGTTGTCTCATAAAAAGAATCTAGAAACAGCTTAATCAAATCTAGAGTTGCTGGGCCCTTGATATGCATAACTGTATCTCTAAATTTAAAAGTCGGATTCGAACTAATATTTAAACTGCCACAAAAACTCTCATCTTCGTCAATCACCAGTATTTTACGATGGTCTCGAAACAACAAAGGCCCTTGCCTTCTCCAAGGCCAAATTGGATTAAAATCAAACGCCTGAGCACCCGCTTTAAATAACGGCTCTAAAAAAATATTGCTTAATCTCGAAGATCCAAAATGATCATAGATTAAAATCACTTCGCAGCCTCGTAAAGCAGCCTTCATGAGTGCTTCACGAAATTGAAGACCCGTCTTATCAGGCTCAAAAATATAGGTCTCAAGCCATACGCGTTTTGAAGCCTTTGAAATTGCTAAGAGCATTTGTTCGAAAATCAAATCGCGTTCTCTAAATACTTCAATATGATTACCTTCAGACATGCCGCCCAGGGGCAATAAGCGCTGAAAGACACGTTCAAAAGTATAAAGCCGTCTGCGCCACTTGGGGTCAGAAACACGTTCTAAGACTCTGGCGAAACGAGGCATATTTTCACACGCTCAATCTTTTTTTCGTCGGCCTTTTCGATTGAAAACCGCCAGCCTTGAAAATCGATTTCTGTCCCTTTAGGTGGCATTTTGCCATAGGTTGCGATTAAAAACCCAGCCAAACTCTCATAATCTTCTTCTTCTGGAAAAGATAAATTTAAAGCATCCCCTAAGTCGTAAATACTGGCATGCCCATTGGCTTCATAGTGATTTTCTGAGATTCTTGTAAACAACGCTTCTTCTTCGTCATCGTATTCATCTCGGATTTCACCAACAATTTCTTCTAAGACGTCTTCAAGAGAGATTATCCCAGCGGTTCCGCCATATTCATCCACCACAACGGCTAAGTGAGCTTTCCCGCGTTGGAACTCTTTTAATAATTCGCCGATTTTCATCATTTCAGGCACAAACAAAGCAGCTCGGATCTTTTGGCTCCAATCTTCTTCAAAAAGCAGCAGATCTTTGGTATTAAAAATCCCAATCACGTTGTCCATATTGTTTTGATAAACTGGCCAACGAGAATGCCCATGCTCTAAAATCTCAGATTTCACAGCTGCAGGACTTAAAGATTTTTCAAGCCAACAAATCCGAGTTCTAGGCACCATGGCTTCTTTCACCAGTGTGTCCCGAAATTCGATGACGCTTTCAAGCATTTCGCCTTCAGCGCTGGCTAAAACACCTTCTTTGTGCCCCAACCGAATCATGTAGGTGATATCTTCTTCTGTAGCCAGTGGCCCGGAAGAGCTTGAATTCCCTCCCAGTAATTTCACCGCCAAAGCCGCTGTCCAAGTCAGCAAAAAAGACAATGGGTAGAGCAACCAGTAAAATGGCGTTAAAAAAATCATTGCGATAGGTGCTAATTTCTCTGCATTGTGCCGAGCAAAAGTCTTAGGTGTCACTTCACCAAAAATCAAAAGTATCAGTGTCGTAACACCCGCTGCAACTCCAATGGTATAGCTCCCAAAAGCTTCTTCGGCTAAAACAGTCGCAATGGAAGCACTGAGTGCTCCCGCAATATTGTTACCTATCAAGAGTGTTGTCAGAACACGGTTTGGGTGCTCAAGCCAAAGCTTTAAGGCTTTAGAACGACGTTTCTTTGTTTCCAGGATCTGACGTGTCTTAGCTTCGGAAAGAGAAGTAAGCGCTGTTTCAGCCGCAGAAACAAACGCCATTAAGAATACGCACAAAATAAAAATTACAATCATACCCTCTTCTAACAGGCTCCGGCCCTAGCCACCAGAGGCAATTCTCCTTTAAACCTGCGTTTGCATGGTTGTTTTGACAGCAGAGCTTGCTTGCTCTACAAGCTTGCTCATAGTTTCTAGCTCAAATGTTACTTTGTACGTTGCTTGTTGAAGCATAATCAACTGACTTGGATTAAAATTTTGACCACTCATAGCCACTTTCATGATTTTCTGCATCGAATTTTGATCTTTAGACCAAGTGTTAAACAAAGATTTGAGCGCACTGGGCGTTTTCTGTGTTTTATTCAGCTCTATCTTATTAGTAGGGTTAATCTGATTAGCCGCCTGTGTTTGATGAGCATTTTGCTGGAGCACTTTTCCAAAAGCCGGTCCGCTCGGGGCTCCGGGCTTAACATGCTTCTGCATTTCCTGCAGCAGTTTAGTGGCTTGGGTAGCGCCTGTCGAAACGGGTGTCACGGGCATAAAAACGACCTCTCTTTTAGTCTAACAGAAGTATCGGTTAAAATCTCTTTCTGTTGCTTTTTGAATATTTTACACACTAATATTACACCATGAAACTTTTACTATTAAGCATTTTTTTGTTTTCGATTGCCTGCAGCAAAGAGAAGCCTGAACCACCTCATGTACCCACAGAAGAAGAAAAAACAGCGCAATGTCTTCCTAATTATCAAGAACAAACCCGTAATTCTCTCAGTATTTTTGGAAAGATAGAAGCCAATTGCTTTCAAAACGATTTAGATAATCTTGCAAGCGCTCGGGAAGTGATCACCAAACTTGAGCAAGAGGTTAAAACTTCTCAAAATCTGAAATCAATTGCGAACAACTATCAAAAACTTCAAGAGATTTTAGCTTATTGCCGAACCAAGCATATTTTAAGTAAGCCTGAGAAAGGCCCTGCAATCAGCGATGTTACCTTCATGCAAGTCCAAGGTGATATATTTTCTGCATCAGCAGGAGCAGGCAAAGGCTTTGGCGGTGAAGAAGAAACACTGGCACATCGGAAAAATGCTCTATCAAGCATCCGAGATCAACTCAAAGATCATGCTTTTATTGTGAATGAGCAACAAAGCCGTCCTTGTCTAAACATCAAGCTTGATATTTTGCCCAAGGGTCAAATGCCCTATCCTGATTTATCTCAAACGCTTTTAAATAAATTAATTAAAAATTATGAAAATGCTCAGAAATTAATGGAGCTGTTTCATGATCAGACCAAGCTCACAGAGCTTAGAACTGAGCTTATCAAACAACTGGGCGAACTCGACTCTAACCAGTCACTATTCTTGCCAGGAGGTTGGAACGGACATGCTGTCAACTATCAAATCACTAAACAAGATGACGCCTCTTATACTTTTCGTGTCTACAACGAAGGAGGCGGCATTGGTGAATACCACGCAGAGTCTATCACTGGTTACAAACAGCAATATTTTCCTTTTGTTGAAGTCAGAGGCATTGCTTACGAAAACATTACGAGCTTTGTATTTTTAAATTTGCTTCAAAAAATCGCCATAGAAGCAGGCTCTGACACAGATTTTTATGAATTAGTCTTGCCTGCTATCGATGGCAAACAAGAACCTGTTACGTATGATGCCAAGCTATTTCATGACATGCAAAATGCAGGAACGTGTGTTTATTTCTCAACCCCCATGGTCATGGAGAATACGGTTTCTCAAATGATCGATGCTGAAACAGCCAGCTCGCAGTTTATCGCGCCTCAAATCGAATTCTTAATCAATGCCAAGACGATTAGAGACTATGCCGGTATAGCCAATTTGAGTCTTGCATCTAGGCTTAACTTACTGCGAAAAGGCCTGGTTTATTTCTCTAGAGATACCTTAGAAAGCAGTAATCGCTATGTCATTGACGCAGGAACGCTCGCTGCAGCCAATAAGATAGGCTCAGACATCTTTGAGCAAATCACAAAAGCTCAGAATAATCTTGATTCAAATGCAAAATCAAGTACACCCAAATTTTCTGATACCAGCATCAAACAAACAGCTCCTCTTGGAAATACTCATGGGTCTGTCTCTAACCTAAGAAAAATTTCTGATTCCGCTGAGTCAAATCGTATAAAACCATTTTTTGAAATCAAACCCACGCTCGATCTTAAACAAATTTTTGAGGAACTACATAAAGCAGTCACAGAAGAACATTATGTAGAAGTGATGGATGCGACTGAGAAGCTTGCTTTAAATCTTTCTCTAAACCCACAAAATCCAAAAGAAGAAGACCTCAGTTATCTCGCTAAAATCGACGAGATTTATCTGTTTGCTCTCCTTAAAAGAGCCGCTCATCCAGAAAACGAGAAACGCGTCACGGCCATCCAATTTTTGACTTCCCTCACACTTCTAAGCGTTGGAGATGCGATCAACCAAAAGTTAGGAACAGGCATTGATTCTCTCTATCAAGCACGATCAGGTGAATTCCTCTTTGGCGACTTGTCTATCTTCGAAATCGAAGATCCAAAGTGGCAATGGCAACTCAAATTGCTCCAAGATTATTACCGATCAGAGCATCAAAAAGCAGGTGATGATTACTTGTCTTTCTATGGCTTTGAGAAACTTCCTGTTGGTGTCAACACACATCGGAGAATCTATGAGATCACCCCACCACCCAAACGACAAGATAGTCACTGGGGGTTAGATATTAAATGGAAAGATTTGGACTGGGCTTTAGCTTATGCTCGAAAGAATTTCGCTGGAAAAATTAATCTAGCTGAACAAACTTCACCTGGAAAAATTACTTACTCTTGCAAAGAACCAGAACTTAAAGAAGGTCAAGTTTTTAGAGGCACTTGCAACACACACGAATCCTTGGAACCTACATCTAGAATCAGTGAGTATAACACTCTAAGGCGCATCGCCATCGAATCGTTAGGGCTTTATTCAAGACACCCTCTTCCAAAGCCTTTTTACGACCTCAGAAAGCTTTCAGGCATTACAGATTATCTTTTGACAGCGCCGATCATCAGAGACACAGATCCTAAAGATCTTGACAGCGAATTTTATATTTCACAAAAAAAGGGGGAAACCCCTGTACAGGAGAGCAAGTCCGTCAGACAAGCTGGGTGCTTGTGCCAAATAGGAGTCGGCGCTGCTCAAAAAACTCCTATTTTAGAGAGCATGAATGACCCTTATGTTGATTTTAAATACTACGTCTTCTTTAACCAAAAGCATTCAAGAACTTCCTACGAACCAGAAAACTTAGTCGAGTTCCCGGAAGATAAAAATCAAAATTACATCAGTCCTTATCTTCATCTCAAAAACGCCAGCAAGCCTTTTGAGAAATTTAAAAGCACTCAAAAAGCCCACGAAGAGATTGTGAGATTATACGGCGAGCTCAAGAGAAATCGACAAGAACCCAACAAGTTGATCGTCAACAAATTAAATGGACTTATAAGCAAAGACATCAGCCGTGAACGAGCACGAGCGATTTTGGGCATCAGCGGGTTCAAGAATCAACAAATCATACAAACGCTCGCCTATTTTACACGCTACCCCAATCTCTTGCATCTTCCTGTCTATCAACGTTTGTTTGAGAAATTAATCTTAGATCCAGGCCTTTTGTTAAGCCAGCTTCAGAACAACTCCCTATTAGTTTCTCACTTAGGAAAATTCACTCAGCAGGCTTACAATAATTTTCATGACATCGGCGATTTGCAAGGCATGGCTTTTGCACTGCGCATCAACCAATTATTCAGAGACTATGCAAACTTCTCAAGAGTTAACACAGCGAACTTGCTCATGGACTCTCGAAAAAAACTTTTAGAGCTGATTGAAACAAGAAAAGACACTCAAGAAATCAGCTTTTTGTATCGAAATCTGGCTGAAAGCTATTTATACGAAACCCATCTGTCGCCTCTTGACGTTCAGAATCTCGTCTTAGCCGTCATGAAGCACAAACTGCTACCCATTACGAATCCAGATTACTATGATGTCTTCAGCAAGAAATCGATCGAAAATATTTTGATTTCACACGCTGAACAGATTCTAAAAAATACAAACAACTCGATGCTTAATTTCTTAGCCTCTTCTTTATCAAACAGAAAGATTGAAGATAACTGGAAAAATACAAGCAAAGGCGTTTATAACAGCTCAGACAACAGACTCACGATTTCAGTCATTCGAGGCTTATTTCTAGACTCAGGACATACGCTAACGGCTTTCCCTGTTCCACTGGAAATCTACGAAAAAGCTTTTGGCAACGTAAAACCACCTATCAGTGCAACGATTTTAGGTGATAACTCGAGTTATTCTTGGACATGGAAAGGTCAGCTGCAAGCTTTAGGTCGTGAGAAAGATAAAGGCTGGGTAATTCAACGAGAACAAGAAGATGGTCGTTGGTTTGAATTACTCTCAGATTCTCAACTCAAACCTTTAGAAGAAACTCAAGCCTATTTCCCAAACACAGCTTATTGGCAACAACTAGACTCAAAAGATGGAAAAATCCATATTGAGTCTAATAATCTTGAGATTACTCTGAATGGTCAAGAAATCGAGCTAATCCAGCGTAAAAATAGTTCATCACCATACTTAATCAACGTTCCTGAAAAGTCCCCCTATCGAATTTTTGAACATATTGAAAATTGGAACAAAGTTTATCTCTGGTCCAAAGACAAGAAAGAAGTCGATGAAGTTGAATTGCCTAGACTTAAACTTGCTTTCAAAGTTCAAAACGGTCGTCTTATTTGCGGTAATATCACCGATCACGTAGTATCAACGGAGCAGTTCAGTCAAAGCCTGTCAGAGCCTGTCAGTTATTTGCTTTGCGAACCTAAATCAAATCCTGAACAAAATCGACTTGCCTTAACCCCACTTAATCGCCCTGCTTTGATTGATCAAACAAAAGAAAACGAGCAGACAAAACGTATTGCTGCATTCAATCCTCTCTTTGGTTTTAATCATGGCAGCTCAGAATATGTACTCTACAATATTAACGACAGCAACTTAGAACAACGTGTGCTGCCCAAAACAGATACCGGAAGATATTATCTGGCCTTAAGAAAATTTTATCAGCATCAATATCGAGATGCAGCCAACCTAATTAGATCCAATGCCTCTGAACTAGGAGTTTTCACAAATTCAGAACGCTTGGTCTTAAACTGGATAGCCGATGGAAATCCCAATGACCAGGATCCAAGAGCTTATGCCATCTCTCTCTTGGCAGAAGCTTGGCTACTCAAAGATCAAGTTTATTATCAAGGCTTTTTAGGAGACAAAAAGTCTCTAGAACGCGCCAAAGCCAAATACTTAGAGTATCTGAAAAGAGTCGAACATGTTGACCGAACTCTTCTGGGTTATGATAACGAAGCACTGATTGCGTCGTTGCTTGAACGCAACCAAACTCAAATTATTGCTGATTTAGAACCTAAGCTCAACAAGGCAGAAAACGAACTCAAAAACTTAGCAGAGACCGATTACACTGGAAGAAACACTAAGAAGGCAGAGATTAAGAATCTTGAAAAAATCATTACCCAACTAAAGAAACAGCAGCATCAATTTCAAAGTCGTTCTTCAGCTATTAGAGCAGAGAAAGCCAACCGAGAATTCTTTGCCACTCCGCTCATCTATCATCCAACTGAAACAAAGTTAAAACTTCAAACAGCTTATTGGTGGTCTTACAGCATAAGAGATTTAGAACCTATTGTTCAGGAAGATGACTTTGGACTGCTGTATCAAATAGTCTCAGGGGAATCTTTTAATCACCAACAAGCACGAAATTGGCTCCTAAAAACTTTAGGTTTTAAGAATGCTCAAGTTGGCTTTCTCAGTTCTTCCGAGCTTCGCGCTGAAGTCATGCTTTGGCTGCGAACACAAGTTCGAGCAGAAGGTTATGGAACCCCTCAAACCAATGCTTATTCCTTTTTGCTTTCTTTGGGTTTTGAAAGAATTAATAACAGACCGCACAAACGATACAAAGCGATGAAATCATGGCACATCTTCAAACACGAACTTTCTGATGCGATTAATATCTGCAAAGAAGAGATTCAATTAAGCCTTAAAACAGGTAGATGCGACCATTTAAGCGCTGTTCAGTACATGAATGATGTAACTAATTACTTCGAACACAAAATTATTCCAACTAAAATCACTATCACTGACCCTATTGGGTTGGGACAACCCTATCTGCCTGAGATAGGAACACCAAGCCAAGAAATTTTAGACAGCGAAGTTGTAATTATCGCAGAAGACCCCCTCAGAAATCCGCTATTATCTACGTATGATATTGAACAGTTTTTTACGGTTTCAACAATTACCCCCTTGGAACAGGCCAGTGACAACCAGAAGCTTGCTGAGCTAACCAGGCAACTTGCCAAGGCTAAATCTTCAAACAATCCTGATATTATTAGAACCGTCAAAAATTTATCTGAACGCATCACAAAATTCGTCAAAAATTCTCAAGAAAATCAGAAGTCTTATCAAGTCAAAAATTGGAGAGAGCTCGAAGCACTGCCTATTTTGAACCTCAGTCAAAGAAAAGCCAAGCTAGAAAAATTACGCGAAGAGATTTTATCACAAGGTCGCCAGTATGCTCCGTTATTTTCTAGCGGTGCTCAGCAACAAACAGTGCACAGAGCAGACATGGGCCAACAAGCAGAACTGAACGAGCTCATTCACATGTTTTTAAAACGAAGCCCTCTGCCGTTTTACATGATTTCTGGTGCTCATGATTTGAAAGCCTTAGATGCCCTCTACAACAAGCTTGCCAACTATTTAATCGAGAGCACCACTGTCAAACAGATTACAAAACTTAAAGAAGCGATTACTTCTAAAAACATAGAAGACACTTTGGAATTTGGACGCGAATCCCGTCAATATAACCCCAAAGATCATGTCGAATATCTTGTGTTCGAATACTACATGAATCTGCTCATTCGAAAGAACCAAGTAGAAGCTCTAGACTTACTGCAAATCAAAGACGGCCAAATCAGAAACGAACGACACTATGGCGCTTTGATCGAAATGATTATGGGTTCAGGTAAGACACTCGTACTCCTGCCTATGCTCAGTGTGCTTAACACTCCTGGTCAATGGCTCAATATTATCATGTTGCCAGAACCTTTGATTGCCGACGAATCACGCAAGCTATCCAAAAAACTCGGTTCTTCGTTTGCGAGAGGCATCGATGTCTTAGAATTCAGCCGTCAGCGTTATCTAGGAGCAGATGATTTAAACAGACTCTATGCACGTTTGCAAAAAGCACGAGAAGAAAGCAGAACCATTGTAACAACCAACAGCGCTATGCAATCTCTGTTCTTAAACTTTGTCGGGCGCTTGTCTGACCAAAAAACAGAAGAAATAGCACCGTTTATTCAGATTTTTAAATTCTTAAAACAATATGGCCGCCTAACCATCGATGAAGTCGACTTAGCCTTAGATATTTTGCAATCTCACCAGTTTTCAATTGGAAAATCGATCTCACTGACAGATTCGAGCAACTTAAAAGTTCTGCCTGCTGTTGCTATCAGCTTCTATCACTTACTCGCCACTGATCCAGTTTTGTGCGACAAAATAGCCTTCTCGTTTACACATTGTCCTAAAAACAGTCAGACTCAATTTTTCACGCAGAACTCGTATAAGTCTCTAAAGCCTATTTTGATTAATCAAATTTTAAAGGCTCAGCCTTACTTTGTAGGATATCCAGATTTAGAAGTCCGATTTGAAGCGATCGATAAAAATCTGGCACGAGAATATTTAACCTCTGGCGATCGCTTAGTTCTCGATAAAATCACAGATAACACAGCTAAAAATATTCTAGCCGTTTTATACGAAGAAATTCAGGCTGTTTTCCCACTCACAGCTTCAAAAAAATTAGATGTCCAATACGGACCCATCGACTCTGATTTGATTGCGATTCCATATCATTTAGGAACTCCCATGAAGCAATCTCGATTTGGGACGTCTTTAGAAGCGCTTAATTACACCTTGCAAATGGTTTTAGAAAGCAGGAATTTTGAACCGATTTTAAGTAAAGAGATAGCCTACTTAGATAGACTTTCTAAAACAAAACCAACTTTCTTTAAGAAAAAATTCGAAGAGTTAGGTCTTGCTGGCCACTATGAGATTACTCGGATCTCAAAACAGGATATTACCGAGATAGCTCAAAAAATTTCACAGCCTTCAGAGATTCAAAAGCAATTTGCTTTAATCAAATCTCAAGTTTTGAAACAAGTTCGAGTTTATCCGCGACAACTCGTTACCAACGCTCAAGTCTACGAAGCACTGTTCAAGAGTGTCCAAGGCCTCAGCGGTACCCTTTGGAACACAGACACCTATCCGAAGATTTTCCGTGAATTTGAACCTTCGACAACCTCAGAAGAAACATTTTGGACTCTCTGGCGAGACCAGGAACAAAACGCTGTAAACTTAGTCACTCCAAAAATCAGCGATATTTATACGCATGAATTCAAAGGTTCTTTAATAGACGAAGCTGGTCTTTTTGTGGCTCACACTAATCATGAAATCGCAAAAGAGATTCACGCTTTAACAGCCCAAAAAATTGCTTACTATGACGAGGCCAATGCTATCAAAACAGAGCCAGAAGGCACAGGCCAAATCGAAGACTTCGCAGCTTATTGGGATAAACAACATACAACCGGGTCTGATTTGAAGCTTCAAAAAAACATGCAAGCTCGTATGACTGTTGACCAACACACTCTCTCACGCAACCTTCAACAAGCTGCCTGGCGACTAAGAGGTCTGGCTAAAGGACAAAAAATCAACGCTTTTTGTTTAACAGCAGAGTCTCAAGGCATCATGAATACGCGTCTTGAAGAATGGGGAATGAAGCCTCCAAGGGCTTTTGAACTCGGAGATATTATTCTCTATGTTGTTGCCAATCAGGAAACACGTTTAGGTGACCTGAGGGTTAGAGCAGCTAAACAGAAGATTAAAAATGTTATTGTTAAACAAGTTATTCATCAAATTCTAAGCAGCTCTTCAGCTCATGATGCGCTCAAGGCTTACCAGTCTGGTTCAAAACTATTTGAAGTCAACATCGAAAAATCTGAACTCTATCAACAACTAGGTTATCCAATTAAATTCATGAGCTCTAAGTTCATATTGGATGAATATGAGGCCAGCCTTCTACGTGACAATAAAACCTATGACTCTCTGAGGTCAGAAATCCAAGATTTAATTAAACAAGAGAATCCAAAACTGCCACCGAAAGTTCTCAACTCAACTCAAAACAGCGAACAAGAAGTTGAAATCGAATCCGAGCAAGAAACCGAGCTAGAAGCCGAACAGGAACAAGAAGTTGAACAAGAATTAGACTACAGCGGAGAACCTGATTATCAACCTAGAAAAGTTCCCAGTTGGAATCTCGGGCCTCTCTTTGTTCTCAAAAATGCCCCTGTCATAACTCTAGAAAAAGCTTTCCTAGATCATGGTGAAGAGTTTCTGGCTCATGCTTTTGATAAAAACATATTAATTTCGCGTAACTTTGCACCAAAGCACCAAGTTGGCAGCTATGCTTACGAGTTCTTTGGGCTCTATCATAAGGTACTCACAGACGTGCTTGTCTTACAAGATGCCGATAAAACTCAAGTCGTTATTTTGGACGGCAACGATACGAGAGAGTGGGACGAATTTCTTACCCCAAAACCTCCTATTAGAGCTGCTTTGTACAACTTAGACCTAGGCTTTTACAAAGAAGGCTCAGAGCCCATACAAGGCAATCACTACGAATCAACCATCGCTCAAGTTAAATTCTTTGCGGGTGTTTTGAACTACAATCAAGTCCAGCAGCATTATTTAGAAACTTTCCTGAGAACCCATAATCCAAAGAAAATGCTTGAGATCTTTAGAAAAGAGATTTTGAAACATCGCAGAGATACACGAGAGAATTTCTTGGGCAGCGATTTAGCAGGAATCTTCTTGAAAATTTTAGGAAGTTTAGATTAGAGTGGCTACGCTTCATGAAAAAATTAATCTTTACGCTTGTTTTGTTGTTGATCACTTACGGTGGTTACCGAATCGTAAACGCAAAACCTGAAATCAAACCGATAGTACAGCCAATACCGACGCCAACGCCAGCATCAACGCCAGCACCTGTCGAAGTTCCAGTACCAATAGCCAAGCCTGTACCTGTACCAGCTCCCAAAAAAACTGCACCGATCAAAAAGCGCGTCAAGGTCCGCAATCCTATCTCTCCCTCTAAATCCCACCCGTTAAAAAAGAGAGGCCAGGAGGAAAAAATCCCTCTCAACCTCCCTTCTCCAAAGGGGGAAGAAAAGATTGGACACTTCATTTGGTCCGAACGCATTTTATACTTACAGCCAGAACAAACAGGTAGCGTAACTTTAAGTAACAACGGTACGCTCGCCGTTACTGATATCAAAATGATGGTTCCGGAAAAAATCACAAAATACTTTACAGGCGCTTGCTTAACAACAACCAGCTTGGCTCCTGGTGAATCGTGTACTCTGACTTACAAAGTTCCGAGAAGAACATCTTCCAGTTTATTTGCGAATATTTCGGTATCGGGGACAGGTGCCGATAATCCTGATGAGTTCATGGCTGTTGTGATTGCAGAACACGGATATTTTGTTTTCTCCAAAGAAATCCTTAACTTTGAACCTGGTCAAAAAGGAGAATTAACGCTCAGCAATAGAGGCAGCGCACCCATCACAGGTTTAAACTTAAATTTCTCACCAGAGATCTTGAGCTACTTTTCAGGAGACTGTTTGACGATGACTCAACTGGGAGTTAATGATTCTTGTGTTCTTAATTATGAAATTCCCGCAATCCCAACTTCTGGGATTACCAGAAAGATTACTATCGCTGGGTTAAGCACAGAAAATTCACCTTTAGAAATCCTTGTCTTTCTACTGCTCAATTCTTTGAATTTTGAATTCAAAGCACCCGTCAAAGCCGGTATTCGGTATGAGTTAACCACCGCAGCAAAGTCAAACAGCCGTTTGCATTGTTCTGTCACTTCAGACACAGCTCAAGCTTGCAAATTGAATTACTTATCCAGCGACCCCAAGCATTTGGTTAAAATCACAGAGACTGTTTATCAAGACAATGCTTTTGCAGGACAATGCACATTTTCAATCTCTCTTGTGAATCTTAGCCAGGCTGTTCTAAACAGCAATTATGGTTCAGGACAGCAGGGCTGTTTGCATCGTTAGAGCTGTTTCAGGCGGGACGGCCTTTACCAGGGTCTGCTTTTGAGCTAGAATCTGGCCATGAAGAAGCTTCCGGATAATATTGCAGATTTCAAAACGTTGATTGCAAATGATTATATTTACATTGATAAAACAAAGCATATTTATGATTTATTGACGGGTTCTGGGCAGAACTTTTTTCTTTCAAGGCCTAGACGTTTTGGGAAGACCTTGCTGGTTTCAGTCTTGGAACAGATTTTTCTAGGCAACCGCGAGCTTTTTAAAGGCCTTTGGATTGACCAAAGTGATTACGCATGGCCCAAACATCCAGTTCTAAGACTTAGCATGGCTGGCGTAGATGCAAGTACACCAAAGCGTTTTGAGGAAAATCTGATTTTAGAACTACACCAAAAAGCAAAATCAGCGAAGATAAACCTTGGAAAAGCAAATACGCCTGCATCTTGCTTCAAAACATTAATTCTTGAACTCGCAGAACAAGGAAAAGTTGCTGTTTTAATCGATGAATACGATTATCCAATTCTCACTCATCTTCAAGACCTTAAGACTGCGAGTGAGATGCGAGATATTCTAAAGTCATTTTATGGTGTCTTGAAAGATTTAGATGCTCAACTGAGATTTGTATTTTTGACGGGAGTCACCAAGTTTAACAAAACATCGATTTTCTCTGGAATCAATAATTTACGAGATCTGACTTTAGAGAAAAAAGCAGCTTCCTTGCTTGGAATCGAACCCGACGAACTAAAAACGTATTTTTCAGAACACATTCACAACGTAGCCATCGAACAAAACAAGACCGATCAACAAATTTTCAATGAACTCAAGACTTGGTACAACGGTTATCGATTTTCGCCTGATTCAGAAAAGAGAGTTTACAATCCTTGCTCGGTGCTCAGATGTTTGATTGATGGACAATTCAGAAACTATTGGTCTCAAACAGGCACCCCTAGCTTCTTAGTTAAGTTGCTTAAAGAAAACAACTTTCCGACTCTAGAGCTTGAGAATTTAACGCTTTCAGAACAAGAGCTCGGAACTTTTGAAATCGAACAGCTTAAATTGCCAACATTATTGTTTCAGGCGGGTTACTTAACCATCAAGGATTATGACCCAGAATCTAATCTTTACACACTGTCTTATCCTAACCAGGAAGTTTCACAGTCTATGATCGAATTCATAGCACCCATGATGACAGGCCAAGACTCATTTGTGCCATGGCAAGCTTTGGCTGCGAAACTTAAAAAAGCTTTGGCTCTGCAAGATTTAGAAACTTTTTGTAGCTTACTGAAACCATTTTTTGCCGATATTCCCTATGATTTGCATATTCCCTTGGAACGTTACTATCAGACGGTGTTCTACATGCTGGTGAAATTCATGGGCGCAGAAATCATGACGGAAGAAAAGACCAATATTGGTCGAATTGATGTCGTTTTCCAAACACCAACTCAAGTTTATATTGTGGAGCTCAAAATGGGCCAATCGGCACAGAAAGCTTTAAAGCAAATTAAAGAGCGTCATTATGCTCAAAAATATACACTCCTAAATAAACCTATGATGGCTGTCGGACTCGCTTTTGATCCCGCATCCAAAAACATTGTAGATCAGGCCTGGGAAGTTATTTAGTCCCTCCTTTGAAAAAAGGGGGAAGGCCAACCCACTGAAGGGTACGTTTTGTTGTTATTTTACAACAAAACCATTTATCCGCCCTGGGAACTAATAGACTTCTTTCGAAACCTCCAGTGCTTCTCGAAAACCTCACCCGAAAAAATTGGGTTTTCAAGTCCCTCTCCAGTTGCTGGAGAGGGATTTAGGGAGAGGTCTCCGAATTTCGTAAAAAGTCTAATAATGCACAAGAATCGTCACGGTATCTGAATGATGCCCGTCATGGATATTAGTTTGCAGAGGCACTTTGCCATAGACGGTAAAGTTTTGCTCATACCCAGTACCTACTTGCAACCCTGTTCGATTCGTAGGTGCATCTCCCCAAGGCTGCGTATGACTTGCATCATGATAGAGCCCATAGGTAATGGTGTGTCCGTTACTATGTGTGAGTACGCGTTCAGCTGGATCTGTCACTCCTTCCCCAGTACCATGATTCAAACCAATGGTGTAGTGAAGCAGGTTTGAGCATGTAACCGTAAACGTTGTACTGGCTATTGTATGTTGAGTCCTGGACAGCGTTCCGAATGCAATAGGATTCGTGCTAATCGTACAGCTACCTGCGTAATGTGCGTGAGTCGAAAAGGAAGCTGTATCTAAATGACCATGGTGAAACACATCTGTACAATTGGAATACGTATCCGAATAACCAACACGTGTATCGCCACCAGAGAACATAGAACTATACGAACCAATAGGTAGCAGTGTCTGAGAGGCATAAATTCTTCCATAGGTTTGAACCGAAGTAGAAATGTGTCCTCCTGAATCGAGTGTCAGATGCAGACTCTCAGGATTACTTCCGACAATCGTACTGGAACCCCAACGAACCGAGCGCGCATGATCTGTGAAAATATTGTATTGCAATGCAGAAGACCCATTGAGCATACTACGAGGGTCACCCGAAATATCCATGCCTCCGCTGCCTCCATTGTAGTCAATACAAACAGTCACCGTGCCATGAGCGGCTCCACCCGAGCAAGAAATACCCAACGTGCCCATAGCATCTATAGGAGCATTGCTCAGCAAATTGACATTGCCAAAATCTAAAGCTGTGTTGGAGAAAGAACAGCTAAGCGTCGCCCAAAGACTGGTAGAGCTCAAACAACCGAGAATAAGCAGGAAAATCTTCATAAAGGCTCCACGGGCTTACAAACAATCGGCCCTACAACTTGTTGAGTATTAGGATCAGGTTTGAAATCAAACTCAGCCTTACAAGCTGTCTTTCCAAAAAATGAACTAATTCGATTATGCTCTTCAAGACCGGTTAAGTAAGCTTGCCCACCTTCACCTACCGTAAACAACTCAGCAGTATTTTGTCCAATCGTCACAGAGTTACCAACGGGTAAGAACTTCCCAGAAGGGTCCGTCAGAATCACAATCGCTCCGGCAACCATTTTTAGTTGTCCCATACTAACCAGCACACCCGTTTTATCTTTAGGAGTAGCATCCGCTTCTGTCTCAGGCATTTCTGCCATCAACGGCAAATTGTCTAGATTAAGTGTAATTTGATTGTGTCTAAAAGGCATCAACCCTGGAACCAGCAACTTCCCAGACTTTCCGGTAGTGCCAACCAAACGACCATTTCGTGAGACCATAATTCCTTTGCCTCCCGTTTTTACAACAGCAAAGCTGTTTCGAACAGGTGGAGCCATAAACAACCCTTCTGAAACAAGCACGACAGAACCATTCAGATTTAAATTCGTATTAAGAGCTGGATACGTTAAGCCTGTTCTTCCCTGCAGAATTCCAATGGGTGAGTTATAAACACCCCAAGCTCCAGTTAAACGATTAGCACTGCTTTCATTGTGATAAAGCTGCCATCCGAGATCGCCTGTATTTCCTCCATTGCCTTTCGTCAGTTGTGCTTGACCTGATAATTGCTGAGAAGAAAGACCTCCCCCAACGCTGCCACTATAAGCCTGACCCAGCGGAATATTGAGACTCAGATACACGCCAAGCTGACGCGTATCGCCAAACTGCATATAGGCATTGCCCCTTAGCTGAATTGAGCGCCAAATCTTATAGTTTAGATTGCTCGAAACTGTCCAAATTTCTTGCTGATTCGATGAGATCGTATGCAAAGCTTGTAATGAAACATTCAAATTTTTGAAACTCGGAAAACTCAGCCCCACTTGGTCCTGGGCTAAACCATTCAAGCTGTTCAGCAAGCTCGACTGAGTTACAGAAGCAAGAGCCGTCGCAAAACCTAAGTTTCTGTAATCAAAAAATCGTCTACTGCTAGAAGCGTAGAGACCCCAACCGTGCATCAAAAATCTCCAGTTGCCCGTCACCTGAAGACCATACAGCTGTTCATAATAACTATTACTAAATGACAACCCCAATATGTTGTAGGGCACAATATTCGTCGTAGAAGCAAGTCCTCCATTGATCAAACCTGCTCCGCCTTCAATATGGCTTTCGAGCGTCAAGTGTTCAATAAGACCATAACGCAAATTTCCACTACCAACGATTCTGGGGTCATAGTCAAAAGAAAAGCCACCAAAATTTCGACGTGCAAAACCAGCATCAAGCGAAAAATCAACCAAACCTTTTTTAAGGATTTGAGAGTTTGGGAAAAAACTACCGCTGATTTCTTGAATATTGCCATTGGCATCTTTCACCAACATCTTAACTTCTGATGGACCTGATAACATCGGCAAATTATTAAGAATGAAAGGCCCGCTTCCAACAGGCTGTGTATTATAGAGCTTATTATTCACGAATAATTCAGCCACAGAGGGCACAGCGGCACTGCCAGCCAAAGATGGCAATGACATTAAGACTTGACTTGGTCTCGTGGCAAAATTTCGCCTAAGTTGTAACCCGCCTAGACGAATACTCTGTGTCCAATTAAGGCTTCCACTCACAAAATCACCCGCTGACGCTGTCAGTTGATGTTCTGAAGTTGAATACATCCAAGTCGTATTGAGTCGAGCTAAAGATGTGTTATCAAAATTGGTATTAGAAATAGCCACACCTTGAGTCAATGTTCCAAACGGCGAGAATAAATTTGCATCAAGGTTGAGTGAAGCTGAATTCCCTGAAAATGCACCTTTCGAAACATCCAGCACTGTCCCTCCTCCTAAAACATAGTCAATATAGACACCTGTAAGAGAGGGATCTGTTTCAACGGGTCCTCCTAATTTATTAGAAAAAACTTTAACGTGACGATAGTTATCAGGGACAATAATATTGATATTTTGCTGAGTCGCATCGTATTCGTAATCAACTCCAGGCAAAGAGTCCAAGTCGATCCACTCATCCGGCGATCCTTTTGTTGGTAAAACAAGACCCGCCTCTAATAAATCTTTTCGCATGGCCATAGGCGAAGATTTGGGTTCTATAATAAACGGTATGACTTTCCCTGTCTCTTCTGAATTTAAATCGACTTCAAGGTAAAGCGGAGCTGCAGTTGGTTCAACTTGACCAAACAGCATCGTCGACCCTAGAAAAATTGTCAGTATGAGTCTGAAAACAAAACACATACATACTTCAACAACCGCACGAGCAAAATATTTCTAATTTTTTTTCTGGACATTCACGTCGAGTTTGAGGCAAAGTTTGGAACTATGATGAAGATCGTCCTATCTATCTTATTCGTTGCTTCAAACGCTTTCTCATTAAGCGTGTCCCCGACCAACATCAGTGTTTACGCACCAGAAAAGGTAGCTCGACTTACTTTAAGTTCAGAAAAACTAAATTCGATAGATCTGCAGGTGCAAATCTTTAAATGGACTCAAAAAGATGGTCAAGAAATACTAACCCCTACTCGAGATGTCATTTCGACTCCTCCTATTGTCAAAGTACCTGCCAAAGGGTCTCAGATAATTCGACTAGTTCGAGTTGCAACAACTCCGATTAATGGAGAGGAAAGCTACAGGATTATTACGAATGAACTTCCTCAGCCCACAATTTTTTTACAGAAAAAAGGCGCTCAGGCTCAGATGACAATGTCATTTTCTATTCCAGCATACTTCATGAGCAAAGATAGCAATCCAAAAATGGAGTTTGCAGCTGAAAGACTGGGGAATTCTCTCTCGATTAAGGGAACCAATTCAGGAAACAGGCACTTTAAAGTTAAAGATCTTTCCATAGAAGCGATAGAACAAAACAAAAAAGCACAAACGATCGACTTAATTCCTCCTAAAAACTCAAGCATTCTTCCTCAGAGTTCTGAATTCTGGGGTTCAAAACCAATTAAAGCGGGTTTCAATGTTGGTGACACGATAAAAATCAGTTACGAAGACCCTGCAACTCAAGATATTTCTCAAGTAAGCTTAAAGATACAATCTTCACCCTATGAAGTATTTTGGTCGGTACAACCAGTCGGTGACCGTTTGTCTGTAAAAATTACTTTTAAAGATGGCAAACAATTTTCTATTAGAGCTCTAAGTTTGGAAGATGCACAAGGGAAAGCCATCTCTTGTGACCGAGATACAAACAATTCAAATCTCGTCAATAATGGGCAGTTGTGGATTTCAAAACCTATTCAAGCAGGATTTAAAAAAGGCAACTCTGTGTTAATTATGGCAGAAACAGAATTGGGCTCACTAGGAGCCCAAAGCAAGATTCAGTAGCTAATCGTTAGTTAAATGTAGCGTACAATTTATATTGAGCTGCCTCTGCATCTATCATGCTCGTAGAAACAACACTCCAACCAACATTCAAAGTACATCCGGTTACTGACGAGTCTGAAAACAAACTTGTTGATTCATCAGTGAAAGCGCTGCTTGCAGTACATCCGCCCAAACTCACGGATGGAGTTAATGTAACAGCACCGGTAGCTCTGTTGGTCGTATTACTCAGTACGAAGCCAAGACTACCTGTACTACCGTCGGCATCACGAACATACAATGATGAAAGAGTTGAAGCACCACCAGTACAATCAACAGATACCGCTTGAGTACCAGTATACGTATCTAGAGCAGTATGTGAGTTTGTAATAGTAAAATTACTCGCAGTAATAGTACATGGGGAAACCTTTGAAGCAGTCACAGTAAAAGCTCCTGTAGTGGGACCAGTCGAATTAAGACTCTCGCCCGCACTAAGGTCAGTTGTAGCCAAAGAAACGCTAGAAGCCATCATCGAAAGACCAAGAATAACCAAATTAATTTTTCTCATTGAAATCTCCTCTGTGGACGTAAGATCTGAGGAATTCAGATTTCGTCCTATTGATATTCTACCAACAGGTGCCAGACGATTTGTTGAAAAAAGAATTTTTAATTTTAAAAGTCTTTAAAAATAAGCAGGTTAGGGGAATAAAAAAGAAAAAAGCTTTGCGTAAATTTTGAAATCTGGATCTAAAATCATTATCAGCGCTGAGTATACCAAGTAGCTCTGCCCTTACAGGCTCAAAACAGGGAAGCCGCTAACGGCGGCGACCTGTCTGCCGAAGCTTTAGCGTACGCAGACTAAAATATGCGGGAACAAAGGGGACATTATCGATTGGTGCCTACACATTTCAGATGTAAGCTGTATTTCAACCGGCAACTGTGCCATTAGAAAACTCCTTGGCCGATCTTGGCCTCATTCGACCCATAAGCGCAAGCCCGGAATGGCCAAAACGTCTAATTTAGTTGATTTTCACGAAGCCCCACGCATCAAAGCCCCAAGCTTTTCTATCACTTGAGCATGCTTACGGCAGGTCCAGGATTTAGAAAGGCCAGAAAACAGACTACGTAAAAAAGTACCACATATTTCATTTTTGTGTTACTTTATGTAAATGCGTAATATGAATGTGTTACCAGAATCGTTGCGAACAGGGCTCTTTTCAGCCTCTGACGCTAAAGAAAATGGAGTCTCTCGTTACCAAATTGAACAAATGCTAACTCAAGGAATCCTTGAACGACTGGGGCGAGGCGTTTTTCGAGCTTCTGCTGGCGATATCTCAGAAGAAGAATGGTTTAAAGTAGCAACATTCTGGGTTGGAGAACCTTCTGCAATTTGTCTGTTATCCGCTTTATCATATTACAATCTGACAGATGAAATCCCAAAGAAAACCTGGATCATGGTGCCTCACTCAAAACTTTCGCGTCATCAAGGCTTGCATTTGGTCAGGATACGATCGCCAAAATGGAATGCTGGCATCGATAAGCGCCAAGGATTTTGGATAACGAACATCCCACGCACAATCGCTGATGCATTCACACATCCACAAATCATTGGAAGTCAAGTAGCCGTTGACAGCCTACGGAGAGCTATCAATGAGAATCTTACTTCAATAGGAGCTATCTATGAAATGGCTCTTGAACTTAACATTGGTTATCGAATTTTACCTTATGTGGAGCTATTCTCATGAGTTTAGAAAAACAAGGGAACATTGTTGCACAAGCGCTCAAATAGGTGGTCTAGAATTCAAGCAGACATGGATATCACTTCTAGAAATTCTCAGAGAACTCGATAACGACCACGAGCAAAACAATGATCTGGGATCTAAGGTTTATAATTTTTAGCAAGCCCCACGCATCAAAGCCCCAAGCTTTTCTATCACTTGAGCATGCTTACGGCAGGTCCAGGATTTAGAAAGGCCGATTTTTTGGCCCACTTCTTCCAAGCTCATGTTTTTAAAATAATAAAGCGTAATCAGCTCTAAATCAGCCTTAGGTAATCTCAGAAGCGCTTTTTTAAGCGTATTTTTGAGTTCAAGTTCTAACAGCCTGTCATCTTGTGCCTGAAGCTTAGTATCTTCAAAATCTTGCTTTTCCAGGCCTTCAAGAGAAGTCACAAAAATCGTCACCAAACTATTGACTTGTGAAGCTAAATCTTCGAGATCTTCAGACTTTGCTCCAGATGCGTTTTCTAAATAAGCATTTGCCTGTTCGCCAAATCTAATTTTTTGGTATTCATTGCGCGAGACCCAACCCATACCCCGAAGACCATCGTAGATAGCCCCTCGAACACGATAATAGCTAAAAGTCGTAAAGTTAGCCCCTTGCTTCTCATCAAACCGTTCAGCGGCTTCTAACAAGCCTGTCATGCCATAAGCGATCAAGTCATCTAGTTCGATTCGAGGAGAAACAGACTTTTTCACCTGCCGTGCAATCGAACGAACAAAAGACCCATATTGCTCAATCAGTTGGTTAGCCACCATGAAACTTGAAACACATCAAGCATCAAGGCTATTTCGCAGGTTTTAAAATCGCTTCCTGTTCAGAGGGACTGAGATTCAAAAAATACAAGTTATTGTCCTGTTTTGAAAAGTAGTTCAAAAACCAGTCCATCAGCGCTTTTTCTGATTTGATTTCTTCAGGAACCAGCATCACATACGTCCGCTCTCGACTCAGCGTCACCGCTCCTCGATCGAGCGCAACGGTCAAATAGATCCAGGGTAAATAACGCGGAGTCAGCAAAGGCCTTTTGATGATATTTTGCTCGGTTGGCCACTCGATTTTTTGGATCTGAACCCTCGTCCCAAAAAGAATAATCTCTGTAGAAGGCGGCGGGATAATATAATCACCAGCTAAACTCTTTAAGTAAGTCAGCTTTTCAAACGGCTCCGGACTGACCAAACCGTAGCGATCGTCATCATAAAAAAGACCGCCATAAAGGCTTTGCTTGACCCAGTAAGACTGAGCTGCCCAACTTTGTGTCATAACCGGAGATTGTATGTGAGCCACGCAAGCCCCCAGTGATAGCAAACTCACAAAGCCGATCCATTTACAAATATGCATTCTCTCTCCTAAAGTAGTCTCTATATGGCAAAAACATCGTTTTACAAATACGAAGGCCTCGGCAACGATTTTATTCTTATTTCTAAAAATCCCTGTTTAACACCTCAGCAAGTAAAAAATCTCTGCGATCGACACCTGGGCATTGGAGCAGATGGATTAATCTTTGTGTTTTTTTCGGAAACCTCACCCCTAACCCCTCTCCACCAAGTGGAGAGGGGAATTAAATCAGATTTACCCTCTCCACTTGGTGGAGAGGGTGGCACGCTCAGCGTGACGGGTGAGGTCCATATGCGCATATTCAACGCAAACGGCAGTATTGCTGAAATGTGCGGCAACGGCATCAGATGCGTCGCCCAGTGGCTTCATGACCAGGGTCACTCTGTAACAGTCATTCAAACAGATGCAGGCCCCAAAACTTGTACCTACGAATCAGGACAATGGTCTATAGACATGGGCATCGCACAAATCACCGGAAATCGTGTCTCTATGGGAAATCCTCATTTGGTTTTTGAAGGCGATGTTCAAACAGAGTTAATAGACCCCAGTGTCAACACAGAATTTGTTCAGATTAAAAATCTACATGAAATTAATATCAGGGTCTTTGAACGCGGTGTGGGTGAGACTGAGGCCTGCGGAACAGGTGCTTGTGCCTCGGTTGCCATACTCGTTTCACAAAACCAATTACCTGAAAATGAAGAAATAACGGTTCACTTAAAGGGCGGAAACCTTTATATCACCGCTCGTCCAACCACGCATGGTTTACAGATCCAGATGAAGGGCCCTGCCCGTTACGTTTTTGAAGGTGAGGTTTTTGTAGAATGAGTATTTTCGATGAACTAAGCAAACAAGATCACGAACAAGTTGTTTTTTGCAATGACAAAGAAAGCGGCCTTAAAGCCATTATCGCCATTCATAACACCACTCTAGGCCCCGCTCTAGGCGGTTGTCGCATGTGGCCCTATGCAAGCGAGCAAGACGCCCTCAAAGACGCCTTAAGACTCTCCAGAGGCATGACCTACAAGTCTGCAGCTGCAGGACTTAACTTAGGTGGCGGAAAAGCCGTGATCATTGGCGATCCTAAAACCATGAAAACCGAAAAACTTCTTCGGGTTTTTGGTCGATTCGTTCAAACTCTAGGGGGTCGATATATCACAGCAGAAGACGTCGGCACAACCGTACAAGATATGGCTTGGGTTTGGATGGAGACAGAATATGTCACCGGTATTAACAGAGCTTTTGGAGGTTCTGGAGATCCCAGCACGGTTACGGCTTATGGAGTCTTTCAAGGCATTAAAGCAGCGCTTTTATTTAAAACAGGCTCTGATTCTCTCGCAAATATGACCGTCGCTCTACAAGGCGTCGGTCAAGTTGGCTATCACTTGCTGCAGCATTTAATCCCAGCTGGTGCGAAAGTTATTGCCAGTGATGTCAATGCTGAAAACATCAAACGTACCACTACAGAATTTCCAAGCATCGAGTTTGTAGCGCCCGATAAAATCTACGATGTCCCCTGCACTATTTTTATCCCTTGTGCTTTAGGCGGAATCGTCAATGACGACACGATTCCTCGACTCAAATGCCAACTCATAGCCGGCAGCGCCAATAATGTCCTGGGTGATGAAGATAAACACAGTGCAGAGTTAGAACGACGAAATATTTTGTACATCCCAGACTTTGTGATTAGTGCGGGAGGTCTTATCAACGTTGCCAATGAGCTTATCAGATACGAAAGAAGACAAGCAATGCGTCAAGCCAGTGGCATTTACGACATTGTGACTCAAGTTTTAAATATCGCTAAAGAAGAAAAAATCACAACCCTAATGGCATCCAAAACGCTTGCTGAGCGACGCATTTATAGCGTTGGAAAAATCAAGCATACGTATGTGGGAAGTCCTTTGGCCAAACGCGGAAGAGGTCTTGGTTGAGCAACCAACTGCTGGTTAATACAACGCCTTTTGAAACCCGAGTTGCCCTGCTTGAAAATGGGCAACTGGTAGAACTCATGTTTGAAAGAAATGCCGACAAAGGTCTTGTTGGAAATATCTACTTGAGCCGAGTACAGCGTGTTTTACCTGGCATGCAAGCGGCTTTTCTAGATCTGGGTCTCGAAAAGTCTGCTTTTCTGTATGTGGCTGATATTTTGCCACATGAACCGTACGAAGATTTGGATGAAAACGAAGACAAACCCGGAGCGCCAACGGTTCCCATTCAAGATCTCTTAAAAGCGGGTCAAACGCTGCTCGTTCAAGTAGCCAAAGATGCCATTGGAACCAAAGGCCCAAGAGTTAACTGCAACCCTTCGTTACCAGGTCACCATGTTGTTTATTTACCCACTTCTCCGCACGTTGGAATCAGTCGAAAGATCACAGACGACACAGAACGTGAACGGCTCAGAAATATTTTAGAAAAAAATTCTCCACCTGGATCGGGATTTATCGCCCGAACGATTTCTCAGGGAGTTTCTGAAGAAAAACTCCATGAAGACTGTGCCTTTTTAATCTCTCTCTGGGCTGATATCCAAAAAAGAAGCGTGCAACTGCCCGCTCCCTCTTTGGTACAACCTGTATTAGATTTGCTGCTTAAATGCGCCAGAGACATGACCAATGACCATTTAGAAAAAATTATCATTGATAGTTCTGAAGCAGCAGCTCGAACCACTCAATTTGTCAAACTTATTGATCCGAAACTGTGTGATAAAATTGAAGTTTTTTCTGGTAGCGATCCTTTGTTTTCGCACTATGGCATAGAGACAGAAATCACTCGGGCCATGAGTAGAAAAGTCTGGTTGCGTTCAGGTGGTTATTTGGTCATCGACCAAGCCGAAGCGCTGACTGTCATAGATGTCAACACGGGCCGATTTGTAGGCAGGCGTAATCTAGACGAAACGATTTTAAAAACCAATTTAGAAGCCGTTCGAGAAGTCGCTTTTCAGCTCAGACTTCGTAACATTGGTGGCATGGTTATTATTGATTTTATCGATATGGAGCGAGAAGAAGACCGAGATAAAGTCTTAACTTTGCTTCAAGACACGCTCAAAAAAGACAAAGCACGCTGCAATGTAATCAAAATCAGTGAGCTGGGTTTAGTGGAAATGACCCGGCAAAGAAAGCGTGAAAGTTTAGAGCATCTCTTAGGAGAGGCCTGCTTTTACTGCGATGGCAAAGGCAGCATTAAGTCTAAAAGAACGGTTTGTTACGAAATTTTTCGCGAGTTAATCGAAAGACCTTGGAATTTGACGGAGTCTCAAGTTGTCGTTCATGCACATCCTGAAGTGATTGATTTTGCTCGAAACCATGAAGAAAGCACGCTTAAATTTTTAGAAGCACGTATTAAAAAACAAATTAACCTCAAACCCAGAGGCTCTTTTCATCAGGAGCAATTTGACGTATTTGCCTCACAACTAAAATGAACGTTACAAACTTAACACTGGCTCTTTGCGAAATCCCTTCTACCACTGGCGAAGAACAAGCACTGACCAATTATGTTTCTGATTATTTAAAACAGCAAGGTTATGAAATTAAGCTGCAGGAGGTCAGCAACAGACACAACTTATTGGCTGTCAGACCAGGTATCACCCCTCAAATTTTATTAACCACGCACTTAGATACGGTGCCTCCTCATATCCCTCCGGTATTAGAGTCTGGAATTTTAAAAGGCCGTGGTGTTTGTGATGCCAAAGGCATCATGGCTGCTATGATTTGTGCCGCTAAAGATTTACCTGAAGTTGGTTTACTTTTTCTGGTTGGAGAAGAAACAAACAGCGATGGCGCTAAAGCAGCAGCTTTAGGTTTTGCTCCCAAAGTCTCTTATTTTATTAACGGTGAACCCACAGATTTGAAAGTCGCTTCTGCCATGAAAGGCGCTCTGGCTTTTGAGTTAGAAACCTCAGGCACAACGGGTCACAGCGCCTATCCTGAGACAGGTCACTCTGCGATTCATCAACTGAGTCACGATATTCATATATTGCTCACACATGATTGGCCCAAAAATACTCAGTTTGGAGAAACCACGCTGAATATTGGCAAGTTAGAAGGCGGCCGTGCAGCCAACGTGATTGCTGACCATGCTAAAGCTCTCTGTGTCATGCGAACAACGATTGAGCATCTCGAGCTTGAAAAACAAATCGCAGCTCTATTAAGCCCCAGCACAAAACTTAAAGTCTTAACGGCTTCTTCGCCTCTCTTGTTTGAAGCTATTTCAGGTTTCGAAACTTGTGTGGTTCGCTTTGGTTCGGATGTACCTCATTTGAAGTCTATAGGAACCCCTGTTTTACTAGGCCCCGGTTCTATTTTACATGCTCATACAGCCCAGGAACAGATTTCTGTCGCGGAGCTAGAACAGTCTGTGGTAATTTACGAGAAACTATGCCGACAATTGATTGGAAACTGATTTTAGAACAGCTTGAATCTGGGAAAAGAAGAGCTGCTTATCGTAATGCCGATAACATCTGGGTAGCTGATCAAGAAGTCAAACAGGCTATTTTGCAAGCTTTCAGAGAAACAGCGATTTCTATCAGAGGCGATTTTGTCGACAAGTTTGGTACTCGGCACTTTGGTTTAGAACAACAAGTCAGACTGGTTCCCGGTGGAAGTTCGGTACGTATAGGCTGTTATGTCGCCAAAGGCGTCGTAATCATGCCGCCTGCTTATATCAATATTGGCGCTTACGTAGACGAACATACGCTTGTAGACTCTCATGCTTTAGTAGGCAGCTGTGCACAAATCGGCAAACGAGTTCATCTATCGGCTGCGGCTCAAATCGGCGGTGTTCTCGAGCCTATTGGTGCAAACCCAGTCATTGTTGAAGACGACGCGTTCATTGGAGGCAACACAGGTCTTTATGAAGGCATTCAAATTGGCTCACGGGCTGTCATAGCAGCTGGAGTTATTTTGACTTCAAGCATGCCGATTTATGATTTGGTACACGAGAAAATATGGACGGGTCGTGTCCCAGAAAATGCTGTCGTGGTGCCAGGAGCTCGGAAATCTAAAGGTGACTTTGCGGCAGCTCATGGTCTATCTGTGTCAACACCCATAATTGTCAAATATCGAGATAGTAAAACAGATGGCAAGGCAGCTTTAGAAAGTGCGCTTCGCGAGGATATCTCATGAAATTAGGCTTTGTATTCGTACTGGTTTTGCTATCGGCTTGCAAGAAGACAGACTTGGGCTATCGTTTAGCCTCACTAATTCCCCTAGAACACCCCGTGGTGTATGCACGTTATGAAACTTTGCCTGCACTGCTTCGAAGCAAGCCAGGGCCCTGCAAAGATGCCTTTTCTTTTAAAGCCCCAGACAAATATCAGCTTGGAAAATTGATGGATCTCTGTGGGCCACTGCCTCAGAAGGCTGAAATTGTTCAAAAGACACCTTGGCTGTTATACCAAGGCTTTAAAAGCATCCACTGGGAACAAGACTTAGAAGAAGGCGAAAAGCTTCAATTAGAGCTCATGGGTCCCAGTGGAACCCCATTGCCTTCTTCTGTACATCTTTCTAAAACTGGCTCCAGAATCATTGCTCAACTTAAGGCCACAGAAAATCTACCTAAGAACGTTGTTTTAGTCATCAAAGCCACTCTTTTGAACGCAGAAGGAACCGTATTAACCAGTTGGAGTACTCCATTTAAAATAACAGGTAACTAATTCTCAGCAATTTAAATAAATAATTGATACAATAATAAAATGATTAAAAAATTTATCGCAACTAGTTTGATTTTTTCGTGCATGATGAGCTGTTCAGACAAGCCTCTTATGCCTCTTAACAAGAAAAAAGAAACAGTTAGGCCTCCAGTTACATCAGAACCTGTTACGCCTCAAACTGAACCAGAGCTAACGCCTGATGTAGAGCCCGAAATAAAGACTCCCGCTCCTCTTAAGTTACCAAACCATGGAGACTCTGAATCTTTTGATGCTGCGTTTAAGAAATGTTCTTGGATTTCTTTGGAAAGTGCCATCAAATCTATTCAAGATTTAGAAAAAATCACCAAAGCATTATTAAGTTGGCCCAAAAACAGTCTTTATCTGACAGCTACTCAAAAAATGGCCTCTGAATTGGAAGCTGGCATGGCTCCCAAGTTGGCCTTCGAAACTGTAAAAAAAGATTGTGTTGTTGCTAAATATCTAAGCAGCACAGAGGGACAAAAGCTCGAAAAGATCAGAGATCAAAAGCTTGAAGAAATAATGCAGGGCAAGAAACCAATTTGGAGCGACTTTCTTGTGCATATTAAGGAAGCCAAACAAAAAACAGCTTGGAAAAATCTTGAAGTAGAAGCTATTTTGAGAATTCTCCCCGATCCCAAAGATCCAGATTTAAAAACATTCAATACTGCTCTACTCAATGAGATAAACTCAGGGAAAGATCTTCTTGAAGCAAGTAACGCAATCCCTGGGTTAGAAGTTGAGCACCAACCAATGGTAGCAGAAGGATTGGCTGAAAAACTATGTGAACGCGTCTCATCCTATGAAAACACGAGAGACTGTCTCGATAATTTTTTAAAAGCAGCTCAACGTGAGCAACGAGATCCCATCGACATTTTAAAATCTGTTGAACCACAACCAACACTCATACTAGGCTTTGTTTCGAAAGAAAACGCTGAAAGTTCCAGCGAAAAACTGACATATGCCATCGAAAAAATTCGTGAAGCTCAAGTAACAACTGTCAACAAAATGCTGGCCTCAATTGAACATGGAAATGCCAAAAAAGCTTTGCATTTCTTCGCTCGAATTTGTGGAAACGACACTCATTGCGAAGCATTTAAAGATGCTATCAATCTTCGAGGTAAAGAATACAAAAAAATAGCGAATGAACTTTTAAACAGACTTCAACAAAACACATGGAATCAGGTAAAAGAATTCTTTAACTCTGTTCCCAAAGCCATCCTTATTAAAAAAGAAATTGAGCAGCTAGCAAGTGAATACAGAGCAGCAAAGACAGAAGAAACCGACAGACAGGAACCTTTAGAAACTCAAGTCCCATCATATCATTCTCCTAATGTTGATAACATGCTCAATGCGATCAAACATGGGAACACAAAAGAAGCCTTGAAGTTTGTAACTCAGATATGCTCTGAATATCATAAATGCCCTCAATTAGAGGAAACTTTGAAATACGCCTCAGATCGGGATGAAGCCAATAGATTTCTCAAGATGATCAGAGAAAAAACTCCTCATCAAGCCGTAAAAGAATTGTCTATTCATTGGTCAACAAGACAGGTTAAAAAAACCGAGAGAGATATTAGGATTTCAGAAACTCAGATTGAAAAATACAATGCTTTCTTGGCTAACGAACTACTCCGTGCGATCAGTTTTGGAAACTCAAAAAAGGCTCTAAAGTTCGTCTTTGAAATTTGCGGCACAGATAGTGAGTGTCTAGGTTTCGAAGAAAATATCGACTCTGCTTCAAATGAAATTGAAGCTGCCGAGCTTTTGAGAAGAATCCATGCCAACACTCCTTTCTCATGGAATCCATTTGGCAGTACTCACCTAGAAGTGATCGAGCAAACAGTTCAAGATCTATGTCGGTACAACGACAATCATATTGTGAACCCATCTCTCCATAACGCAAGACCTTTGAATTAAGGAATACCTTGTTAGGTTGATATGTTTTCAACCATGACATGTGGCATTGTTTAATAATTCTGACGATATTTTGCGCAGCATGCTCAAAAAAAACGACTCAAGACTCAAGTCCAAACTTCGAACAAAGTTTGTCCTGCCTTCCTAACTTTAATGATTCAAAAGGATGGCTTGGTGGAGATGTCGCCTACTCTGTACTTCTTGATCCAAAAACAAGCCTATGGTTTTTTGGAGATACTTTTATTGGAACAGCAGATATGGATTCTCGGAAAAATGCTATTTTTATCGCTAATTCTACAGCCATTTCTCAATGTAACTCATCAAGTGGCCACTCTTCTATTTACTTTGATTGGGGAGGAAAAAAGAGCACTCTCCCAAAAGCGATTTTCAACTCTCAAAATCCAAATTCGAGATACTGGCCCATGGATGGGTTCACACATAATAAGCAGCTCTATTGGGTTCTCGTAGAAGTTGAAAATACCGGCAAAGGTCCCTTAGATTTTGAATTTAGAGGAGTTAAGCTTGCGAAAGTTTCTAATTTTGAAGAGAGTACAGATAATTGGAAGATTGATTTCTTAGACTTGAATTCAGAACAAGATTTTCTAGTTGGGATTTCTATTATAAAGCAAGATAAGCATGTTATTTTTGTCACTTTAATTGACCAACCCAAGAATACAAATAAAAATCGCCCTGTTATCCTAACAAGAATTCCACTTGATCGCTTAACTCATCCCAAAGAAAACTTGGAATATCTGGCCACTGATTTCACTTGGAAACCAGGCATCAGCAGAACAGATGCAAAGACACTATTCAACAATGGCATGACAGAAATGAGTATACGTTATCATGACAGCTTAAAAAAATGGATTGCAGTGATGCATCACACGAAATTTCCATCTGAAAAAATTGTAATCAGCTCTGCCTCAGAAATCCACGGACCCTGGTCTTCTTGGGAAACAGCTTATACAACTCCTGAAATGCTTCCTGAAACTCCTGGATATGACTCGGAAACCTTCTGTTATGCAGGGAAAGAACAGACACAATTCAGTGATGATAAAAATCTTACTATCACTTATGCTTGCAATTCTTTTAACCCGGACAAACAACGCTCTAATCTGAATATCTATCGACCCAAAATCGTTCAGATCCCATTAGAAAATTTAAAAATTAATTAAAATCACGCTTTATGCAGCGCTTCCAATTGTCAGATATTTTTATCTGAAAAATATCATCAAGGGTGACTTTACCATCTGCCGTGGCATGTTTTTCAACACGGTTTTGATAAGATAGACAAAGTTTTGCAAGAGACTCTTTGACCCAATTTTTTAGATTTTCAGGAGTATTCAACAAATACCCTCTGGAAAATTCCATGAAAAAATCACTCAGAAGTTTTATTCTCTTGTACTCAGATAATTCTCTAAAATCCTCTACAGAGGGATGTCTCACCCAACTCAAGACATTACCCCAATCAATCATGGACACTAAAGCATTTCTCTCATTAATATCCCAATCAAAGAAACTTTGAAAATCCATTAAAGATTTCGACTGGAAACTAATGTCTGAATTATCTACGAAGTAAGATACTCCAGTCGAAGCGTCATAAATCAAATTTTTATGATGAAAATCTTTATGGACATACATATTGCCCTCATCAGAAAACGAAAATCCAAACGCAGACAAGGATTTTCCAGCATCGAAGAATGCTTTTTTTGAAATATTCTTATCAAGCTTTCCAGACATAGCCTGCCGAAAAATAGATTCAAAATCAGAGATATTAACAAAAGGAAACAACATCACATAAATATCTTGTTCCTTACTCAAAATTTTTTCCACTAAAATGGGCACCACAAAATGCGGCATACTTGCGGCCATAAGATTAGAGACGCATTCTGGATGAAACAATAAAAGACTTTTCTGTTTGAGTAACTCGTTTGGTTCTCGTTCATTATTGACTAGCTTCACTAGATAGCGAGCATTCGACAATTCTCCAGAAACTTTAAAAACACCTAACGTATTAAGTGATTTCCCTGGTTTCATTTTCTCAACATGTATTTTTCCAATGCGTAAGTTAATGGAATCCGCCCAATTTCTTATCGCTTCAACTGCATTACCATGATGAAGTTCAGCGCTGAATTGAGATTTTTTTTGCAAATTACCTGCAAATGCACTTGGAATGGACACAGACGGAAGATCTTTTGGGTTTTTGTACAAAGAACGACAGAAGGTGTCTAGGCTCGCTTGAGCGGCCAAGCAGAAAAGCAGAGCCCCTAAAACATACTGCATACTAGCTAGCCCTTTCGACCATATTCTGTAATTGTTGAGGGTTCTTTTTTATCGTACCAAACTGGTTCAGGAAACACACAATAGGCTTTTCTAGGACCGAACATGCTTGTACTTTGTGGATTTCCAATAAAAAATATTTGCAACATTAAATCAATAGGACCTTGTATAGGCATCGCGTGATTGACGATATGCTGCGCCATCGATTGCGTCAACAGATATCCGTACAAACCCGTAGTCGTCTGTCCATCGACACGTAAAAATGTTGATGGTTTGCTTTTTCCATCAACCAACAAATCAAAAGAACCTTCGTGGATTAGCTTATGAGAATCAGCTCCGTGGGGGTCGCCCACTCTGCAACCTAAGAAAATCATGTCCCAATCAGTGGGAGCATTTGACATAATCGTTTTCAAATTGGCTCGCAAGTCTTTATTAAACCGAGCATCATCTTCAAACACCATTCCAACATGATGGTCCTCTTCAATCATATTCTTCCAAATATCATAGTGACTATAATAGATTCCGAACTCACCTGGAGTCATTTGCTTTTTACTAACCAGTTCAAGTGGTTGATAGATTTTTTTATTTTCAAGTGTATCTGCGTAGAATCCTTTTTCTTTACCATCAATCGCTCTAAAACGAGTAAATTTCATATCTGCTTGACTAAATTCGTGACACATTGCTGCAAGACGATCTTTACTCCGATCAAGATTAATCACATAAGTTTTTGAAATCCCAGTACCCGAAACACCTGTATTTTGATGCTGCGACATAACTCCAAGACAGGCTTTCTTTAAAACACGTTTAGCCGTTTCGCGATCCACTGTCGCGTAAGTATTTTCTGGAACACCAGACAAATCTCCATGCTCAGCCAAACTACTCACCAAAGTTCGCATGTGATTCTGAAAATAAACTCTATCGGCTAAAAAAGATTTCCTACCATTTTCGCCTATTTTCAATTTTTGATCTTCTGGCAACGCCACGACTTTATCTATCACTTTTGCAAGTTCACTCGGATCAATACCATAAGCAAGAGCTCCAGAGTAGGTGTTCATTAACCAAGAATCTTTTACAGGAACCAAGAAACCGGTTACACCATCTTCAACCATCTCATTCATCGGCGGAGCATCGGTCGTGATAACCACTGCACCTTTTGCACGTCCCTCATTGATATAGTGTCCATAGCCTTCGACAGAGCTTGGAACAATATAATAGCCCGCTTGATTCTGCCAATTTTCAAGTTTACTCTGCGAAACAAAACCCGTAAACAGCTCGAGATTAGAAGCCATATGAGCTTCTCCGTCAACAATCGGAATTTGATAATCGTATAAGACAGGTTTTGCATTCTGAGACAAACACCCATTATGATCGCCCGGCATATAATCTCTACAGGTTACGATCAATTTTGGAAAACCTGGGTTTTTCATCCAGGCATGAAGAACGGAACCTGTATTTTTAAAGGGTGATTTTCCAGCACTATGAAGTGCTAAATCAAAATCTTTCCCTAAAATAACACTGGCATCTATAAAACTTGTAAATTTTGAATAGTATACGCGAAATTTTAAATGATATTTTTCGGCGTATTTCAACATCAAATCAGCAGCCAATTGAGTCTTACAGAGAACCAAATCGATATTCTCAAGTCGGTCAGGGGAATCTACGAATTCTTGATTAATCATCAACCAATTAAATTTTGCTTTTTTGTTTGCGTTTAGATCGTACACATGTTCAATAAATATATTAACAAGGGCAGTTTGTTCATTGCTCAGAAGTGTTTTTCCGTCATCCTTGTCCCCCTTGACCTCAATCGCTTCGACTTCAAACTCAGGCACAAAAACTTCGCTGTAAATTCTTACATCTTGCTTTTGGCCTGGAGAATTTGTGGAAAATATCCTGACCAATTTTTTGTTTTCTATGAATTTTTCTTTCTCTTCACCTTGCTCACGCTGTTCATGATTGTTGCTATCGTTTTTTTTGTCATGTTTTTCACAGCTCAACAAGCATTGAACAACAAGGCAAACAATAAATAACTTCACATATAAATAAACTCGATTCATTATCACAATAATACCACACAAACAGAGAAAATAAAATTTCAAACTAAGTCGGTTAACTGGAAAACCAGGTAAGTATTTTAAAATTCAGACAAAACAGTGCAAAAAATACTTTTTTCTTCTAGCAAAAACAATGGCTTCAGTCAAGGAAGGTCTCTCTTTCAAAAACACAGACAAGCTCATTCAATCGCTTGCAAGCATTTTAACATTGACTTCATTTTACTCATGAGTAAAATGATATGATGGTTAAAAAATTCAGATATTTGAAAATCCCAATAGAGCAGGATCTAAAGAATAAAATGGTTTTTGTTGGAGGTCCTAGGCAAGTAGGAAAGACCACATTGGCATTAAGCCTATTAGACCCAAGCAACGAAAAGAACCCTGCTTATTTAAACTGGGACATATTAAACCATCAAAAGATGATTTTAAGAGTCGAGATTCCACTATCGAGCTCGTTAATCATATTAGATGAAATCCACAAATATGCTCGTTGGAGAAATTTTATTAAAGGCCTTTACGATGAACACCATTCAACCAATCGTTTCTTGGTCACGGGTTCAGCCAGACTCGATTATTTCAATAAAGGCGGAGACTCTCTGCTTGGACGTTATCATTATTATCGATTACACCCTTTCTCATTATGTGAACTTAATTCGAATCCAACCCAAAGTGACACAGAGCATTTACTAGCCTGGGGCGGCTTTCCTGAACCTCTTTTTTCCGGAGAATCAAAAACTTTAAAGCGGTGGCAAAATGAGCGCAATCATCGAATTATCCACGAAGATTTAATCAGTCTCCAGTATGTCAAAGAACTCAGTTTACTCGATCTCCTCATGGATGCTTTGCCAGAAAGAGTAGGCTCACCACTTTCTATTAAGAATCTAGCGGAAGACTTGAGTGTCAGCCCAGCGACGGTACAGCGCTGGATAACACTGTTTGATAACCTATATGTTAGTTTTCGAATCCCTCCCTATGGAGCGCCACGTATTCGAGCTGTCAAAAAAGAACAGAAGCTCTACTTATGGGATTGGACTCAGATCTCTGATCCAGGGGCTCGTTTCGAAAATATGGTGGCATTGCATCTACTCAAATACTGTCATTTTCAAACAGATACGCTTGGTGAAAAATACGAACTTAGATATCTCAGAGATACCGACAAACGAGAAATTGATTTTGTCGTTTTGAAAAACAAAAAACCCATTATGGCCATTGAATGCAAAGTCTCAGACAAAAGTCTCTCTCCGCACATTTCATATTTTAGAGAACGAACTGAAATCCCCAAGTTCTATCAAGTACACATGGGCGGCAATGATTTTGGACATGAAAATACAGGCAGAGTGCTCCCATTCTGGGATTTCTGCATCAAAGAAGGGATGATTTAAGCACAAGCCCATTCAATCGCTTGAATAAGCGACTCCGGACTTGCTTTTCCAGTCCCAACCAAACTATCGGCTGTGCCATGTGCGGGGCTGGTTCTTGGTATTTTGAGCCCTAAAGTCATATTGGCCGCCCTGCCCTGGGTGAGCAGCTTATAGGGCCCCAGGCCCTGGTCATGCATCATGGCCATCACAGCGTCTATATTGCCAGGCAGATATCCCCAGAAGCCATCCGCAGGGACAGGGCCTGTGATTTGAAAGCCTCTGTTTTTATAATCGCGAATCACAGGCTCAATCACCAATTTTTCTTCATCGCCCAATAAGCCATTTTCGCCAGCATGAGGATTTAAGCCTAAGACTATGACACGAACTTCATGTTCTGGCTTTTTGAGTAATTGGGCCGTACCCGTAATCAAGCGCTCTAATTTTTGAGACAAATTTTCACGTGTCAAAGCTTGAGAAACTAATTTTATCGGCACATGCACTGTTGCCAAACCTAAAACAAAGGGTCCACCCACAAAAATCATGAGTGGCGGCTTTGAATCTATGCCTAAATAGTTATGCAATAACTCTGTCTGACCTGGATAAGATTTGCCGTTGATATTTTGTAAAATACTTTTATGAACAGGTCCTGTTACTAAAGCTTGTATATCGCCAGCTTCAGCTAATTGAATTGCCTGAGATAAGCTTTCACACAAAACAAATTTAATATTTTTTGGAATACGTGCTTTTGCAAAAGCAATTTTAAACAACTCTGGCCCAATGCCAGAGCCCAGGGTATACCCCACTACTTTCATATCGAGTTTCCAATCGAAAAGTGCAACCCCAAACGATTGATAAAACTAGTATTGCCAAGACGATTGGCGTCGAGCACTCGATATCCAAGATCCAGCATCAATGGCCCAATCGGCGTGTTATAGCGAATCCCAAAACCTGTACCCATCGCTAACTTATCAAAACCGAAATTCTTAATATCTTGCATCAGTTCGCCTGTGTCTACGAACACACCGCCTTCTAAATCACCTGATATCGGAAATCTGATTTCGTTACGCATAAAGGCAAAGTAATTTCCACCTAAACTCACCTGACTTTGCTGGGTGTTATCAACCGGGAAGATTTGATCATCCGAAAATCCTCTAACACTGTTGGTTCCACCCAAATAAAAACGTTTAAAAACAGGGACATAAGCCTCTGAAGTCAGATTCCAAATGCCTCCTGCTTTGCCATTGAAAACCCAAGTCAAACGCTTGACTAAAGGCGTATAAGTCGTAAGCCCAGCTAATAATTTGCTGTAAGAAATCGGTGTTTTTTCCGCAAAGAGTCCAAATCCAAAATCTGCATCGAATTGAATCGCATAACCTTTTTTAGGCAAGAGAGGGTTATCTCGGTGATCCCACAGAGATAAAAGTCTCACCGTTCCCTGCTTTACAATACCTGGTTCATAGCGCACACCGGGGATAAGGCTATTGGCATTAGAAGCCGGAGAAACAACATCGTCGTACTCTACCTCTAACTGGGGAGTCACTCTTAGATTAGAAGTCACTTGTGAAAAAAGTGATATCAAACTTGAAGCTCGATTTAGCACATAAGCAGGCTTTAAAGCTCTCTCTGCACTAAAATCAATCGCTGAATCTAAATCAAATGGGATTCCTAGCATCTTTGGATACAAAAACCCTGTTGTTACCTTACCTGCGAAATAATTTGAAGTTTGCGATTTTAAAGCATCTCGAATCTGAGACGGATAAAAAATTGGCAAGTCATAGAAAATCGCTGGATAGTTTGCCTGTGTTCTCGTCCTAAAAGAAATCCCTCTGCCAAAAATATTACGATATTGCCAGATACCCGTGATTCTAGGGCCATCTTCAAACGAAGCCCCAAAACCCATCTCAAGTGTATTGCGCTCGCGTTCTTTGACATTCACCAAAAGTGTTCTGCCATCAAGAGAAATATCCACTTCTGAAAATAAGTCTGTTTGCAAAATGCGAGAACGAGAGTCTGTTAACTTTTCAAGTGAAAACCAGTCACCTTTTTTAATTTTTAAACGATTTTCTATCACTCTCTTCAGCGTGATTTGATTTCCTGAAATCACAATATTTTCTATTTGAATGCGATCGCCAAGATTAATCTGGTAAAAAATTTGAGAGCCTTTAATCTCTGCCGTAATTTCAGCATTCGGATAACCCTGATTCCAGAAAGATTCTTCTAGTTGAACTCGGTAATCTTCTACCAAATTAGGATTCAAAGGATCCCCAATTTTAATCGCTGGCTCTAAAACACTCGCCTGGGCCCCATCTAAGTGAATCTCTGTCACTCGTGTTTGTAGACCTTCCTCAATGCGAAACTGCAAATTAATCCAATGTTCTTGTGTAATCTCACTCTCTTTCGGACCAAAAATCTGAATTTCTAAAAAGCCATTATCTAAATAAAACTCCTCCAGCGACTCTTTGGCTTTTAAAAATAAGCTCTTATTAAAAGGCAAAAACCCATCTCCAAAGAAGACCCAGTTAAGCTTTTTTTTGCTCAACTTAGTTGGGTTAAGAATAGAATCTATTTCGATGTGATCATAGTCAATCAAACCAGACTCTACCGGTTCGCTTTTAACAAATTCTAAAATTTTTGCTTTTAACAAGTCGTTTGAGAAATATTGTCCTCCCAAAACCTGAACATCTTTCACAACAACTTGAGAACCTTCATTAATATTGCAAATAAGCTGATTGGGTTTCGGAGTCAGAAATTCAAGCTTCGCATCAATAAAACCAGATTTTCGATAAAGGCCTAAAATCTGAAATCGAAGTTGCTCTAACTGACGATCTTCAGGTGCTTCAGTTCCTACTTTTGCCAAAATGCGTTCTCGTATAGCTTCAGCTCGAAATGCCCGCGAGCCTACAACTTGAACTTGAAGCGCAAGCGAAGAAAACGAGAAAAATATCAAAAAAATTAATAGTCCCATCGAATCCACAAATCGGCACCAGCATCGCCGTAGTTAGTTACCCCTTCAGAATTCCAAATCAAACGCCAACGCCAGCGTTTATTAATATACTTCTCAAGCTCTAAACGTTTCTCTCGATTCCCAGCGGTATTTTGCAACATCGCACTTTGAAAACGCAAACGCATCGTCTTAAACACTTGCATCCCTAAAACAACTGAAGAGGTCACGCCTCCATTTTGATTATAGAGCGTCCCCAAGCGCAATTCATCAATACTCTTTTCAGGCAGTAATTTCAAAACCCGGTCTCCAACCCCAGAATAGGCAGAGAGAGCCTCTAGCCCTGCTGTTCGTGCTGCTCCTAGATTATCTTTGTTATCACGATTGGTAAATCCAAACGTAATCAAACTAAGCAAATCTGTTTGGGGCAAAGAAGGTTTCGATGAAAAAACAAGTTTTGGTTTGGCAAGCTCACCTTGTGCTCGAACTGTCACATCGTAATCTAAAATTTGGCCATTGGCTTCGACATCAATATAAGGAGCAATTCTAAACGGATTATCGAAATTCGCTCGCGCTTTGACAATGTGATAATAGTTATTTCTAAAGTAAACTTCACCAGAAAGAACGTTTAACTCGCCAATAAGACCCGGAGAATTGGTGGTTCCCACAAGATTTAGATTTCCTTTTAATTCAGCATTCAAAGACTTACTCTCAATACGCACGTTATCTTCTGCATCTAGTAATATATTCAGTTTGACAGATTGTTTTTTGGCTCTAGAGCGAGGAGCTTTAAACTCTACAGGATCCAGTTCTTTAGTAATCAACATTTGAGAAAACTGGACATTCCCAGACAAAGTAGGTTCTTGCCAAGGACCGTCAAGATTTAAAAAGCCATTAGAGATACCTGTCAAAAAAGAGCTGTAATAAACAGGCATTTGTTTCAAATCAACTTGCAGATGCTCAAATGATTGATGGTCTAAGTTAACAAAACCATCGAGTTTAAAATGGCCTTTATTAGCGACACCTTCCAATTGTAAAGCAGCTCTTTGAGCTTGAAAGTTAATTTCACCAGACAAATTTGTAAGACCCGGTGGGTAATCACGTAAAGATACATAAGAACCCGAAGAAATTTGTCCCTTTCCAAAATAGCCCAGTTTCTTCCAAGGACCTTTGATCTGCAAATTGCTATTAAAATCTCCGTAAGCTCCTTCGATGCGTTCATCTAAATGCGTCAGAAACCATAAGTCTCCTTTGGTCGCTGCGTTCATATCTAACTCTTTGGAATTGAGAGTTGCACTCAATTCGATTTGATCGCCATGAACGCTCTTAAACAGCGCAGGTTTTAAAATTAATTGTCGATTTTCATACCGAGCCGAAATTCTATCGGCTGCCAAAAATTTCAACGTACCCAAATAAAATACAGCTGGAGATAGATCCAAAATAACTTTTGCATCTTCGATTTTATTCAAGTCACCCTTGGCGGAGAGATTTACACCGGCCTGCGCATTCCAATCTTCTAAATATTTTAACGGTCCATAAGGCATCAAAAGAGTCGCAACAAATGGGAGCTGATCTTTTAAACTAATTTGAATATTTGAACGCGCTCCGAAATCTTTGATTAGCCCTAGAGCTGTTAATTGGTCATTTTTAATTTGAAGCGCGAAATCAACATCCCCCAAAGGAGTATGCGTAATTTTAAAATCTCCAACGCCTTTTTGAAGATTAAGCACAGCTGTCATCTCATGGTGATCTTTCATAAACGAAAGATTCGCATGACCCGACAACTTTTCTCGATAACCTTGTTCAACAGGGCCATCCATGCTGAGTTGACCCTGGATAGGTCCTGACAAGAAATCACCGATTAAATCTTGTGCCAGGCCATGATGCAGGTTCGCATCAAATTTAACCCAAACAGGCTTGTCCAATAATACAGAGAAATCTCCAGTGTATTCGAGTGATTTCCGAGTCGCCTTGATGTTTTTAACAAAAATTTGATTGTTTTCGAACGAGAATAGGCCTTCTAAATTACCAAACAAAATATCTTCGAATTTAAAATCCTGAATTTGACTTGGGGCTTCAATACGTAAATTTTCGTAAGGCCCATCAATCAACACATGCGCTTTTCCAGAACCCTTATAACTTCCATCAACGATTTTATTTTTGACCGAAGCAAAATCAAGTTTATCAAATTGAGCCTCGAGCCACATACCAGGTTTGTCTATAAACAAGTCGCAATCAGCCACAAATTCGCTTCTTCCATCTTTAAATCGGGCCTTTTTAAATTGAAACGCATGCTTGTTTGCTACAAGCCCCATTTCAAACTCAATGGGATAAGCCGTTTGTAAAATCAGCAACTTTTTATCTTTCACAATAAGGCCAGAAGCCTGACCTTTAGCATGACCACTGAGTGAGAATTCAGGTTTGATTTGTCCTTGGACTAAGCCTCTTGTATTCAGTTTCAGATCAGCCCACGAGCCTTTCACATCTAAATTGGACAAGAGTTCATATAAAGAAACGCCGGCCGCATCTAC
>JBAXMC010000001.1:0-58933 GCA_037134495.1 Myxococcaceae bacterium | reverse complement strand
TTTCGAAGGTGGTCAGAACCCATTGACTCGTCGTATTCCAAAACGTGGCTTTTCAAACTACGGCTTTAGAACAGACTATCATGCAGTGAACGTTGCTCGTTTGAGCAAGTATTTCGAAGCAGGAACTGTTGTTGACCAAGCAGGTTTGGTGGCAGTTGGTTTGGCTCCGAACATGAAATGCTTGATTAAGCTTTTGGGCGATGGTGCTATTAGCCATGCATTGACCATCAAAGTGAACGCAGCATCTGCTAAAGCGATTGAGAAAGTGCAAGAAAAAGGCGGAACTGTTGAAGTTATCGTCAAGAATGCACCGACTTATAACTTGAAGAATCTTTAGGACCTCACTCCTAACTCCTCTCCACCAAGTAGAGAGGGGGATAAAATAAAACCCAGGCATGACCTGGGTTTTTTAATGATCTTCTAAAATCACAGGTTTTAAATCCGCTACGCGGATTAAAAAGAGATCCGTCAAAAGCCTGAACAAAGAGGATTTCACTTGGAGAGTCAGCGAACTTCTGGAAGAGCATCGAAACCAATATAAAAAACCACCTATCTGTTGAAAAAGTAAAAATACTGTGTATGCTGACTCTGCTATGAAAATATTGCTTTTGTTAATCATCTTTGTGATTGGTTGTGGAAAAGAAGTTAAGGATAGTTCTTTGGAGATGATTTCATGTGAAGAGAAAGATCAGCTTTGGCCAAAGAAACAATTGCCAAACTGGCTTCGCATGGACGATACAGTGAATGATAAACCAGTCATGGAAACCCATCGATTTATTAAGTGCCACGTTAAAATAGTTGCACAGTCGGATTCATCGCTCTCTGATATTCAATATCAACTCAACGACTGCAATGGCAATAATATTGCAGATTATAACAGTTCCTCTGTTTTGAAATCTTGGGATAGAAACTCCAGTCAGGTTGAGCACCCATGGAATTCTGAAGATATTAAGACATGTCCTAGCTTCTTAGAAGCATCAGCTGAAGTAGAATGTGATCTAATTTTCAAATCAGTTTGTTTGGGTGAGGTTCAGATGAGATACAAGTATATGACCTACCGCTGAGTCGGTTGCAGCAAAGCTCATTAGGATTTTATCTCCAACATAATTTTCCAAAGGCCATATTCTAAAAAATGCTCCATTTCTGTTTGAGTGAGAGCATGTTTTTTGAAAAATTCTAACCCTTTGAGTGAACATACAAACTCTGCTGCCATTTGAGCTGCATAATGAGGATCTCCTGGGATATTCTGAACAAACTCAACAGACTTTTTGGCTTCCTTTGATTGTGAGTAATTACCATTATGAGCCCCTAAGCGATGCAGATGCAAAAGCGTGAGCCCGTAGAGATATCTTGCATGATTTTCTCTGTTTACAGAAAGCTCTTTTCCTTTTCTTTTTTTCAGATTATTCAAAACGGAACGAATGCCAACACGTGCTTTAATCACAGTTCCAGCAGCCCCAAGTGCTAAACCTGGAATAGCTGTCAGGCCGTGTGTAAATAGACCTGTGAAAATTAAAATGCTGCCCGTTGCCTGCAAAGTTTTCCCACCCATACTGTCCATGAGTTTGTCTGAACGACGTTCGAATTGACTAATTACATAAGCAAGCGTGTTTTGAATCAAAGCATTATGACCACGCTCTGCATTTTGAGAAGCAAAATCATTAAAACTTATAGGCTCTAGTTTTTTAGGCAGAAATTTTTTTGTGTGTTTAATATGCTGTTGAAGATGTTTGAAGCTGGCGATATCTTCAGCGAGAAAACCGGTAGCGAAAAGAGCCCCGACTCCTGGAACTTGATGCCCAAGTTCTTTAAGCACACTCGGTAAAAGTTCTAAGCCGGAAACAGCTGTTTCTGTAGGAGAAAACCCAGCTTTTAATTGATGAGCAAGAACTTGAGCATCTTCTTGGAAATGATTGGTTCGAGTGACAGGAGCCGCTTCAAAACTGTTCAATAAAATTTCATCGTCGATTAAAAGAGGAGGAGAATCATTGTCTTGCACTCTGGGCGGGTCCAGAGCAGGTATCTCATCCATCTCGATTTCTATGTACCCATGGTTCTCAATGATGCGTCTCATACGAGAACAACACTGCTATCGTAGGATCATATGCCCTAATTCTTCACGAGCCAAATTGGCGCCGCTTAAAACAGGCTCTCGTTCTTTGAAGCAAATTTCTTGCATGTGCTTTAGCTCTGCCAATTGCTGTTGAGAGCTAAGCTGTTTTTCGTCGGCGAAAATTTGAGAAGCACGCATTAAACAATGTGCACCGCCGCAGGCGCCTTTGGCTAAATGACAACGACCTCTGAGGTCGCTTAAGCGACTCACAATTTCATGCTGAATGCTATAAGTCAGCTGCTCTTTGCTGATGTTTTCACACAAACAAACTTCTTCTGTAGGTGGCTCTGGATGAAATCCGGGCAGGAGACGCGTATGGGTTTGACAAGGCGTTTGTATGCCTAATTTTTTAGCCAAGATATCGGTCACTTCTTCAGAGAGTTCTCTGTAAGAAGCGAGCTTGCCGCCGGTTACAGAAAATACACCATTTTCATGATCTAAAATTAAATGCTCTCGACTTAAGGCATCTTCGTTTTTACCCCACTCATAAAGCGTAGGTCTGACGCCAACATAACTATGATCTGGCGTATAATGGTCTATCGATGGAAAAACTGAGCGAGCCGACTCGATGATATATTTGATTTCGTCTTCTAGAATTGGAGGCGAGTCTAAATCTCCGTAAAAATCATCATCGGTTGTTCCTATCCAAGTGGTATGGCCATGAGGCAGGAAAAACATCTGGCGGCCATCAATTGCTTTCATGATCAGGCCATAGTTGGAGATTCTGTGTGGGTAAACAACGTGCACACCTTTGCCGGGTCTTAGCTTGTAAGGCGTCTGAGTTTGGTTAGAGATAGACGCTCCCCATGACCCTGTCGCATTCACGATCCACTTTGCCTCGTGTTGTTCATGGCGTTTATGGATGTGATCATAGAATTCGATTTCTCGAATACGTTGCTTAGAATCCCCAATAAATCGCGTGAACTCACAGTAGTTTCTAACCTGGGCACCAGCCAGTTTCGCATCAACGGCATTTTCGACTGTTAGTCTATAGGAGTCGATGGCCCACTCGTCTAAAGTAACAGCACCAATAATATTAGGAGAAAGACCGGGTTCTAATTCAAGTGCTTCTTCTCGAGTCAAACGCGTATGAGATTTGCCGTTTTTGAGCGGCTGAAATCGGTCATAACCTTCGAAAAAAATTTCAGCGCCTTCAAGTAGAAATTGTCCACCAAAATCGCTCTTCATGACTGGAAATAAAAAGGGGACGCGATGCAACAAATGTCCAGCAATTTTCTGAATATAGCCGGAATCTGTGCAGCTTGATTTTGTAGTGCCGACATCATAGCGCAAATATCGGATTCCGCCGTGGATCATGCCCGTGTTGTTACCGGAGGCGCCTTTGGCAAAGTCATGCTTTTCGATAAGCAGCGTCTTCATGCCCCTCAAAGCACAGTCGCGCGCGATACCTACACCGTTGATCCCGCCGCCTATCACAATCACATCGTGTGAAAAATCAGTCATGTGACAGAAATAACGACACAGAACGCAACTTTTGACAAGCCGTGCCGAAATCTTTCATAAGAGGTCATTTATGAAAATATTCGCTGCTTTACTGCTTCTGATTTCTGGTTCCGTGTCGGCCTTGCAAGTGACCAACGTTGTTTACAATCAGCAATTAGACCAGCTTGAAGTTCAAGTTCTATACAATGGCGGCTGTTTTGAACATCGCTTTGAAATGAATTTGGTGAATTGTGAGATATCTAACACCCAGAACATCGGAGTTGTGAATGTTTGCGATGCTAAAATCATAGATGTGACAGGCAAAGAAGATCGTTGTCAGGCTATGATTAAAAGACAACTCAACATTTCTTTGAGTGGTCTTAGCAACGAAGTGAGACCTGTTTTAGTTGGATTCGAGTCAGGTGTTGTATTGGTTCCTAGGAAGAGCTAATAGAAAGCGATGATTAACTTTGATCTGAGCGACGACCAGAAGCAACTTAAGTCTCTTGCCCATGATTTTGCCGAGAAAGAAATCAGGCCAAAGGCCAGCTATCATGATGAAACAGGTGAATGGCCTGAAGATATCTTGAAGAAAGCGTTTGATTTAGGTCTCCTCAATGTACATCTCCCGGCGAGCTGCGGCGGACTTGAGCTAGGTGCGATGGATGGCTGTTTGATCGAAGAAGAGCTGAGCTGGGGCTGTATGGGCGTCACAACAGCGATTACTGCAAACTCATTAGGCCAAATGCCTGTGATTATTGCCGGAAGTGAAGAACAAAAGAAAAAATGGCTCTCACCGTTTTCTCATGAACACCATATTTGTGCTTATGCTGTGACCGAAGCGGGCGCTGGGTCTGACGTGGCAGCTATTCAAACCAGTGCTGTTAAAAAAGGCGACAAATATATTCTAAATGGCCAAAAAATGTGGATTACCGGCGCAGGACATGCACGTTGGTATTTTGTTTTGGCTAAAACAGACAAGAATGCTGCTCACAAGGGCATGAGTGCTTTTGTCGTTCCCAGAGATTTGCCTGGCGTGAGTGTTGGTAAGAAAGAGCACAATATGGGCCAGTGCGCTTCTGATACACGCTCTGTGACATTTGAAGATGTTGAAATTCCTGCTGAAAATTTATTGGGTCGTGAAGGTGACGGCTTTATGATTGCGATGAAAGCATTCGACCATACAAGGCCACTGGTAGGCATTGCTGGTGTTGGTGTTGCACGTGCAGCCATGGAACATGCTGTTGCATATGCTTCAGCACGCAAAAGTTTCGGAAAGCCACTCTGGCATCACCAGGGAATCGGTTTCATGATTGCTGACATGGCGACAGATATAGAAGCAGGAAGGTTTTTGGCTTGGAATGCTGCGCTTAGACTAGACAAAGGGCAGAGCAATACGCTTCAAGCTGCACATGCAAAGCGCTTCTGTGCAGACATGGCCATGCGTGTAACAACCGATGCTGTTCAAGTTTTTGGTGGCAACGGTTTTAATAAAGAGTATCCAGTCGAGAAACTCATGAGAGATGCGAAGATTTTGCAAATTTACGAGGGTACAAGCCAGATACAACGTGTGATCATTACGCGTGAGTTGTTCGGGTGAACAAGCTTTTTAAATCGGCTGCGGAAGCTGTTTCTGATTTGAAAGACGGCTCAGTGTTAATGGCTGGCGGTTTTGGTTTATGTGGTAACCCAGAAAATTTAATTAAAGCGATTGCTGACAAAGGTATTCGAGAAATTAGTTTGATTAGTAATAACTGCGGTACGACAGAACTGGGTCTCGGGGTTTTGCTTAAAAACAAACAAATCAAAAAAATTACAGCAAGCTATGTCGGTGAAAATTCTGAATTTGAACGGCAATTATTAAATCATGAAATCGAAGTCGAGTTGGTACCCCAAGGAACTCTAGCCGAGCGTATTCGAGCTGGCGGCGCAGGTATTCCTGCATTTTATACACCCACTGGAGTTGGAACTGAGGTTGCCAAAAACAAAGAGATTCGGGTTTTTGACGGGCGAGAGTATTTACTTGAGAAAGCTTTGAAAGCTGACTTTGCGATTATCAAAGCTTATAAAGCGGACCCTTTTGGGAATTTGGTTTTTAGAAAGACGGCCAGAAATTTTAACTCTGTCATGTGTGCAGCTGCAAAAATAACGATTGTTGAAGTTGAAGAGTTTGTAAAACTCGGAGAGCTTGAGCCCGATCAAATTCATGTCCCCGGCGTTTATGTACAGCGGATTATTATAGGCGAACACTATGACAAATGGATCGAACAACGCACGGTACGAAATTGCTAAACGCATCGCTCGCGAACTCAAAGATGGTTATGTGGTGAATTTGGGTATCGGAATGCCAACACTGGTAGCCAACTATGTCCCCGAAGGTATCGAAGTTATTTTTCAAAGTGAAAATGGTTTATTGGGCATGGGGCCTTTCCCAGATGAAGATCAAGTGGATCCTGATTTGGTAAACGCTGGCAAGCAAACCGTGACAGAGATTTTAGGTGCATCTTATTTTTCGTCAGCAGATTCTTTTGCGATGATTCGAGGTGGTCATATTGATTTGACGGTTTTAGGAGCGATGCAGGTTTCTGAAACAGGCGATATAGCGAATTGGATGATTCCTGGAAAAATGGTTAAAGGTATGGGTGGCGCTATGGATTTAGTGACAGGGACACCGAGAGTTATTGTCGCCATGGAGCATACGAATAAAAATGGAGAAGCAAAAATTTTGCGTGAGTGCACGTTGCCGCTGACTGGAAAAGCTTGTGTCGATATGATCGTTACAGATTTATGTGTGTTTGGAGTCGAGCGCGGTAAGGATTTAAAGCTTTTAGAATTGATGCCAGGTGTAAGCTTAGAAGAAGTTAAGGTAAAGACTGAAGCACGATTTACCTGATTGACATCTTTGCAGTGGGTTATAGAATGTCCAGCATATGAAAACACTAATTTGCTTAACACTTCTTTTATGTTTTATTGGTTGTGGTGAAAATGCTGGTTCTGGTGCTCAACCCGAGAAACTTTCTAAAAAAGCTCTCGTGGATAAAATTGTAGATAATCTAGAAAAAGTGGCTGCAATGTATATTCAAGCTGGCATACAGAATGTTAGGGTTCCCGTTCCAAAGCAAGATCAAATTGAAAGTATGCAAGAATACTGCTCACAAGATGATTTACTCGCAGGTGTACAGTTCACTGAATGCGTGCTCAATGCTGACAACGTGGGTTACGAAGCTTTAAACACTTGCAACAAACTCACAAAGAATCTTTCGGATGCATGTAAGAAAGCTACAGCAGGTGACAAGGACGATACAGAGATCAAGCATCTTTAATCAGCTGAATGATTTGAGCCACCACCTGTTCCAAAGAGCTGTTGCTCGTGTCGATGAAAATGGCATCTTGGGCAGGTATGAGGGGCGCGATGGCTCTGTTTTTATCTCGGTCATCCCGCTCTTTGAGCTTTCTTAGAACTTCTTCATAATTTGCGGATTCACCGCGTTGCTCAAGCTCTAAAAGTCTGCGCTTGGCCCGTTGCTCTGGAGACGCAGTTAAGAAAAATTTAAATTTCGCATCAGGGAAAACAACCGTTCCAATATCGCGGCCTTCTAAGACAGCGCCTGTTTTAGATGAAAGCCCGAAGCGTCTTTGAAGATCTAATAGATTAGCTCTGACTTCCGGGTACTGACTAATATGTGAAGCCGCAGCGCCAATTTTTTCGGTTCTGATTTCAGAAGAAGTATTAATTTGAACGACAGAAGCTGCCAGCTGAGAAACCGCTTCTGGGTCACTTAGCGAGATGCCAGCTTCGATAGCTGCATGAGCTAGAGTCCTATAAATTGCCCCGGTATCTACATGCAAAAACCCCAGTTCTTTGGCTAAGGTTTTCGCTACAGAGCTTTTGCCCGAACCTGCGGGCCCATCTATTGCAACAATGTCAGTCATACTCAGCGCCTATTAACAGGCCTGTGTTAATAGCGCTACCCCTACCATTCATCAAAATATCAGCACTAAAGAAAGCATCTGTAATTAAAAATATATTTTGATACAATTGAAACTCATAGCCAACACCTGCTGAAACGCGGTGGGCACTGGCATCTAATAATTTAGCTGTACCTGCTGGAATGGGGGCGGGCGTTTTTCTGAAAGAATAACCTGCTCTGACTTTTAACTTGTCCCAAACTGTATATTCAAAGCCTGCTCTGGGAACAAGAATATTCGAGAAATTAGGAGGTTCTGTCGGAGCAACAGTGATTCCACTAAACAAAACAGAATTGGGATCGGTCTCAATTTTTAAGAAAGGTCCGGGGTAGGCTGACCAAAAATAATAGGTCAAATCTCCAGTAAACAGGAACTTATCATTCAAAAGATAAGAACTTCCAAATGCAATCTGGTGCGGAGAGTAAGATAAGTAGCCTCCAATATAAGTTGTGTTGAGAGATTGGTCATAGAGGTTTGCATCAACTTTAATGTTAATTTTCCCATAGGTTGAAGAGCGATAGACGAGACTTAGCTTCCAGTCATCTAAGGGCGTTGCCGTAACACCTGCAATGGCGCCAACAATTGGAGAAATCTGTGCTGGGAAGCTAGCTTCTACGGGGGTTTTACTGCCCGGAGAACCTTTTAAATCCGTGCCAAGCGTCACTCCAGTTGCCATGCTCATGGCTGCACCGATGGTTAGTTGCTTAATGGGCGCATATCCACCACCCATCATCATCGAGAAAGCTTTTAAATCGCCTGCATACATAATAAATGTCGGTGTTGTGTTTAAAGTATTGGCAGTAAATTCAATGGGGCCTAAGCTAAAATTGGTGTAGACACCGATACCCACATGGTTCAAGGGCTTTAAGCAAAATCCAAGATTGAGGGCTTGATAAGTGCCGAGTTGCTCCGCCTCTGGATTTGGGTCGTTGAGGCTCGTGTGGATCAGGTCATAGCCCATTGATAAGCGGCTTCCTCGGCACAGAGCCAGCAAAGAAGGGTTATAGAAAGTTGCCGTGTAATCTTCGGCAATATTAATACCGGCTCCGCCCATGGCTTTATTTCGAGCACCTGCGCCGAATGTATCTTCAATCGGTCCAGCTTGTAGGCTAAACACAGCCAAAAAAAATGAAACAGAATAAATTTTTATCATGGTGAAGACCTTTCTATTTGCGCGGTTTCATTTTTTTCAAAACTCCAACAACGCCATGTTGTTCATCAGATAAAAAATTGGCAGTTGTTGTGAGTGCGTCTTGGATGCTTTGTTTTGTGAGATCATCAAAAGATGTCCCGGAACATTGATTAGAGTCTTCCATCGTATAAAGCTTGAATAGTACATTTACCAAACTTCTCAAGGGCCTAGGTTCATTTGCCGTATCGCTTGCTTTGAAGAGACTTAAGGCCAGGGCTATATGTGGCTGATAAGCATCTAGGTTATCGATTAAACAGATGTCTTGTTTAGGGAGCATGTCTTTAACCATGGCTACGAATTGTGCAAGTTCATCGGGGATTGCAAGTTGCTGTACAGCCAAGAGCAGTGGCCTGGCATGTTGTGCTAATGGGCTTGCGATCAAATAAGTTCCATTGGCTCCCAGTTCCCATAAAACTTGAGGCGTAAACAAGAGACCTACTAAATCTGTTTCAGAGGGGTTATTGCACGTAGCGCTTTTAACAGCTCCCAGCAAAGCATCTTGTTTGGCTCTATCTGAAGCCAAAGAAGTGATAATTTCGGATATTCTGTCTCCTGGTTCTGAAAGCAAATCGTCTCGAACGCTTGTTAGATTATCTAGAATAGCATCATTGGTTGAGACAGTTCTGAGAAGATCGGCTGTTTGTCCAACCACAACTCTAAAGCCATCGCTTGTGAGGATTTGAAACATCATGTCGATTTGATCGGCGGTACTTTGATCTAAATACTGGCTAAAAGATTTGATGTTGAGGGTTGCGATGGGACTACTGTTCGCTAAGTTCTTAACCTGAGCCACCAAATTTTGAATCAGAGCTTTGTCTTTTCGAACCAGTGCAACTTTTTCTTCCCTGCAAACAGAAGAATTGGCAGCAAAGCCTTCGAGACTTTTTGTAACGACTTCTTCTAAGTATGTTTTAGATTTTATCTCTGTTTGGTTAATATTATTACAGCCGGTGAGTAAAATTAAAAGACCTGCAATTCGTTTCATGGGTTAGCTCCGAGGTTGAGCTTTTCGAATGAATCCGAGAGCTCCGTTTTCGTTATCGCTTAAAAACGAAATTAGTTTCTCTAACAGTTCTCGAAGTTCTTTTGGATTTAAATCGCGCAGAGACTTCTGAGCGTAATAATTGAATAAAAATGAGTTTAGTTGACCGATAAGAGGCTCTAGCTGAACAAAGAGCTGAAAATAAGGCTCATATTGATCGAGACTTCTGGGGTCAAAATTTGAGAGGTCGTTATTTTCTAGTACACCTATTTGGGTCAGTTTTTCTTCGAGATCATCGATGTCGTTTCTAAGTTTTGAGAAGAATTTGAAGAGCAGTTTCGCCGAATTGATAGGAGGGAGCTTACATTCCCAGAACCATTTTTTACATTTTTCGTATTGTAATCCTGCAATAAAAGCATCTCTCTCAAGTTGACTGCTGGCTGCAGTGACCAAAATAGCCCTGAGAAGATCGCCTTCTACTGTATAGAAGCCATCACGGACGAGTAAGATTTTTTGAAGTGTATCTGAGTCGGCAGCTATTTTTCTGAGCGAATTGGTTGCCTTATCAAGCGAGAGGGTTTGATTGGGTATGTTGGATACAATGGGAAGAGTTGCTGAAAAAGTAATCTTCAAGACAGATTTAAGCAGAGCTTGATCTGCCTGACTTAATAGACCGAAACTCGGAGACCTCTCCCTAAATCCCTCTCCAGATTCTGGAGAGGAGTTAGAGGAGAGGTTTCGAAAAAGCTCTGCTGCGTATAACTGCGGTTGCCAAAGTGTTATCAAAAACAGACCAACTATGAGGTTTCTCATTACAGTCGGTCAACAGAGCAAGATTGGGTCTGATTCCTACGTGCGCGGTTTCATGGCATTGATGATGCTGAGCAGCCCAGATTTCTCACTTACCAAGTAGTCTGCAATCATCAATAGATTAGCCTTGAGGTCTTCTTTTTTGAGGTCATCAAATGAGCGGCCTAAGCAATTATTGGTTTCTTTGTTCATGGTGAAGAGTTTGAGCGACATGTTCAAAAGGGCTCTCAGTGGCCTTGGAGCCTTAGGGTCTTTAGAATTCTTTGTTAAAAGAGTGTTCAAAAGTTTAATATGATTTTGATAAGTTTTCAGGTTTTCTAGCTCACAAATGAATTTCAAGTTGTCTCCTGTTGTTACAGGGAGAAATTGCTGAATTTTTTTTGCATTTTTAATCAGCTCAACGCCTTTTATGATTTTTTTGCCGTCTTCAAAAAGGTTTGTATTTCCTAACAAATAACCCAGGTTACCCAGAACGATCTCTTTTGTTTCTGAGAGAAGATTCAAAGAAGCTTCAAGGGCATTGGCTGGGTCAAAAGTGTCACACTCTAAGTGTTTTTTGACTGCTTCTAGAATTGCTGTTCCTGCGTATGGGCTTTGAGTAACAGCCATCAAGAGTTCTGAAAATCTGTCACCAGATTCGAGCATAATCTCGCTATGAACAGTTTTAAGGCTGTTGATCAGATCGTCATCGTTTGCGATTGCCTCCAGAGTCGAAGAGAGTTCTATGAGAGCATCTTTAAAGTCAGGGCTGAGGATTTTCTTAAGCTGCTGTTTGAAGTAGTCTTCATTGCTATCAGGCAACCCAGGTGTTGTCTTTGAGGGGAGCATTTTAAGCTGAGCAACGAAGTTTTTGAGCTCCGACTTATTATTCTCGATCAGAGTTGTCATTTCATCGTGACACTGAGCGTTGTTTTTAGCGTTATTTTTGAGATGGTCAATGACAGAATCCTCAATGTTTTGATTTGGTCTTGGTTCAAGTTTACTGAATTTTGTGTCGCCACAGCCTGTTGCGAGAGCCACTAATATGATATTTAAAATAAATAATTTCATGATCTAAGTCCTTTGGTTTCTTGGCTCTGCAGCCTTGAGGGTTCCTTTTAGAAGCCGATTGAGTTCTTCTAAAACGCTTCTAAGTTCATCTACGTCAACTTCCTGAAGAGATTTTTCTAAATAGATTTCACAGGGCAATGAGATAAGTTCTTGTAACCGTGGAGCGAGCTTTACGAAAAGCTCTATGAAGAGCAAATGTTGATCCATCTCTTCGACTGTAAGCTCTGAAGCTTTTTTCTTTGGCAGGCCTTTTTTAAATAAATTATCTAAAAGACTGTCGAAATCGCTTTTAAAATCAGAGAATTTGAGTTTTATTAAGCTCCAGTCTAGGGGTGGCATACCACATTGAAAGTAGCTTCTAGGATCTAAAGCCCCGAAATATGCTTTGCTGCAGTCTTCCCATTGGTAGCCTTTAAGCAAGGCAATTCTGTAATCTTTATCTTTTCTTGCTTTGACTGCAATTTCTTGGATCAAGTCACCAATTGATTTTTGAAAATAGCATGGCTGATAAAAATGACATGGTTTATAGATGTCATTTTTTGTGTTGATGATAAGCTCAAGCATGGCACTATCGCTTGCTAAGTCCTCAAGCAAAACAGGTATCCACTTCCAATCAGGAGGTTGTCCCTGGGGGCTCACAGCCGGCAATGGAGTTGTTTTCATGACCTCGTTAATCGCTCTGTAGGCCCAACGGACGAGGTTTTTTTGTCGCTCAGTTAAGCTGATTGGTTTATTTTGTCCTAAACAAGATAAACAAATCAGTGAAAGAGCAAGAAATTTACTGTATAATTTCACTGCCTAAACGATACTATGTCACTCTGGATTGTCAATGCGGTCCCAAAAAAGCATCCAGTTGTTCTAGTAAGCCATGCAGTTCTTCGGGGGTTAAATCTTTCAGTGATTTACCCGTAAAAGCAGCAAACAAGCTATGCCCTGTTTCATGTATTTGTGGACCAAATTCAGACAGCAAGGCTTCGACTTGCCCTTGTTTCGAGTCTCTTAAGTATTTACTTAGAGAGAGCAGGTGATTTTTGAGAGTTCTAGCCTCTATTTTTTTGATGTCATTATGAAGCCAAGAAAGAGAAGAGTAGCTTAAAATAGGGAGTAATTTAATGCAGGCCCAGACAAGCTTGTTCTCTTCACCCGCTCCCAATTCTCCATCTTTCTGAGTGATTTCCAAGAAAGTATCTAAATCGGCCTTTAGTCTCGTTTTACTGAAGAGTATTTTATCGGAATTTTTCATCGATGCGTAGTGCATGAAGGCTTCTTGATAAAGGCCTGTCGGCAGGCATTGATAAATGCTGTGTTCTTTGACACATTTGTTGTAGGCTTGGCCTGCTAAAAAAGCGTCACGTTCGGTATTGTCATGAGCTGCAGACAGCAGAATTTTCTTTAATAATTGGCCGTCTGGACCATAGAGACTGTCTCTGATTCTGAGCAAGATTGAAATGGTTTCTGGGTGGGCAGCAATCGTATCAATAAAACTTGCCCACTCTACTCCGGACCAGGCATGTCTCTTAGGGGCAGAATTTAAGAAGGCATCTTTGACTTCAATGAGATTTTGTTCGGCGATGGGATCTCGAAGAAGTTCTTGAGCAAAATCATCGAGTCTGCGGATATGTGTTCTAATGGGGGATTCAATAGAAGGTTTTGGGCTGAGTATGGGTGAGCTTAATACTGGGTTGTTTTTAGAGTACTGGGTCAAGTATTCACTTAACTTGTTTAATAGGTCTTGGAGATCTTTGCTCGTTAAAGGCTCTATTAGGGTGCGAGCAAACTCACGCAATTCAGGCATGAGGTCAGCAGCAAGCTGGTTTATTTTTCCCTGTTTCGGAGCTTTGAGGTATTGTGCTGCTGCTAATAAACGCTCCTTGAGTTTTTCTTCGGTCAAATCCCGAATATATTCATGCGCCCAAGCAAGAGAAACATAATCTGTGAGGGCAATTAGTCTGAGTCCTGTCCAAATAAACTCGTCTTCTATGAGATGACCCTCTTCGCCTGTTAGTCCAGAGAAAGCATCTAAGTCTTTTTTCAGCTTGCTTTGACTGAACACGATTAGATCAAGAGCATAAGGGTGATCTGAAAAAATGGGCTTTATGTTTTCTGGTTTGGAAATAGCACAATGCAGAGTTTTACAGAGTCCTAAAATTTGACCCGAGATAAGAGCTTGTTTTTTGATGGGATCATGAGCAGCTCCCCAGAGAATTCTTTTGAGTAATTTTCCATCTGGCCCGTAAAGATCATTGCGAATTTCAATGAGTATTTTGAGCGCTTTTGGATTGTTAGCTATTTTTTCAAAGAAAGCCGCCTGCTCTATGGGTTTGAGCCCAGGATTGCTTATTTCGAAACCCATCAACTCATTTTTGAGCTTAATCAAGTTGCTTTGTGTCTGTGTGTCTTTCTTAAGTTCCGTGATAAAAGCAGCAAATCTGTCTGTGTAAATTTGTTCGATCAAGAGAATAGATTCAGGCGAAAAATTTTCAGATAATTCAGTGTCTGCAAGGCCAATGGCGCGATTGACTAAATCTGCAAAGGCTTGCATTGCTGCAGAAGGTTTTGAAGGCGATTTGTCAGAGCGATTGAATCCAACGTTATCGCAACCAATTAGAAATATTAATAATAAAAATAAAGCTTTCACTTATTTTATTATAACACAAAACCAAATATAGAGTGTTGCTACTGTCTTCATGGGCAGAAACAACTTGAGTTTTAGTTAGTTACTGCAATCTGATGGCAAAGAAGTCTTGATTGAGCGAAAGAACTTCGGTTTTGATCCTTTGTAAGAATGCTCATTGCCGGTAATTGTGTCTAAATCCATAAAAAGATAAAAACTTGGTCTTCTTCCATTTTTCGTGAAGATGATTTTTTCTCCGGTTGAGAGCTGACCAACATAAGTTGCTGCATGTTCAGGCGTTCCATCTTCTCCAAACAAGACTAATGCATCACCGAACTGAGTTAATTCATCTATTTCAATAAAAGAACGCTTCAAATGGCACATCAGTTCGGGTTCAGACATAAAACGAGGTGTGTTCCAACCTTCATTGAGAGAGGCAATCGCACTAAAAAAACAGTTAGGCCCTTCTTCTTCTGAATTTTTCTTTGCCCACTGACGACCAAAACTTGACAATAATTGCTCGATTGGAGCATCAGGTCCAAAGGCAGATAAATTCGGATGCAAACGCGCCAAAATAGGCTCATTTTGCAATTCGCTTTTATCTAAATCAAGGACCGGATGATAACCTTTAACAGCTCCGAAATTAATAAAAATTTTATCCTGCATTCTAGAACGCAAGGCTGCATCCGCCAGCAGATAGCTTTTTTGTTCAATTCTGAGAAACCAGTCGCTTCCCTTTATGTCGACATAAGGCAAAAGTTCTTGGGTGATTTCTGTCTCTAACACCGGGATTGACTCATTATCTCCATCTACCCCTCCCAGCTCTATTTGGCGCCCAAGAGAACTTTTATATCTCTCTGTTTTTCCAGATAGATGAGTCAGATAACTTTCAGCTTTAAGCCAAATTTTTGTCGGTTTGCTTGTTGGATGCAGGTTTTCGGAGTCAATGCTTCCAGAGCAAGACACAGTCAGTAAAAGCAGCTGTATGATGTAGAATATCTTCTTCATATTTGGCATAATTAGTGCACCATAATAACTCTTTGCCCGATTTTAGCAAGGGTTTGCTGACTTTTACATCTCTGTTTTACTGATATTTATTTATTATGACCAGCTGGTTTCATAGCCCTGTAGGGCGGTATTATTAGAGCCTCGGGTGTAAACCCGGGGTAACAACGGTGGTTTACCACCTTCCCCCTCCCCGCCAAAAGCCCCGCAGGGGCGATATTTAGCAATATGACGTCAACGTTAACAAATCTCATCTATCATGTGGTGTTCAGCACGAAGAACAGGGCTCCAACGATTAAAGAAGAAATTCAGACAGAACTATACGATTATATCGCTGGGATCATTCGAAATAAACAGGAACTTCTTTTAGGGATTGGTGGCATAGAAAACCATCTTCATCTTATTCTCAAGGTTCGGGCAGGAATCAATCTTTCAGAGATGGTTCGCGTTATCAAAGCAAATTCTTCAAAATGGTTAAACGAACGCAAAAACTATCAAGGCAGCTTTTCATGGCAAAATGGATATGGCGCATTTACTGTCAGCGCCTCCCAAATTGAACGTGTTCGTCATTATGTTAGAAACCAAAAAGAACATCACAGAAAAAATTCATTTGAAGAAGAGTATCTGATTTTTCTAAAACAGAATCAAATCGAATATAATCCCACCTATCTATGGGGTTAATATCGCCTCTTCGAGGCTTTTGGTGGGGAGGGGAAGGTGGTAAACCACCGTTGTTACCCCGGGTTTACACCCGGGGCTCTAATAATACCGCCCTAAAGGGCTATGAAACCAGGAAGAGATTATGATCGCGAAGAAATCAGATTGAACTGATCCGATCCAGACAGTTATTGCACCCTAATGAGTACAATCTGACCCTGTGCGTGCTTTTTCCATAGCCAATCTGAGCTCTAGGCCCTTCATGTCTGTAGACAAATAGTAAGGCCGGCCATTGAAAAACAAGGCAGGAGTTCCTGAAATTCCGAGTAATTGCCCTTCTGCAAGGCTGTTTTCGACTTTATTTAAGACTACGGTGCTGCTCAAATCTTTCTTAAACTGACCCAGATTTAAACCGACTTTCTTAGCTAAAGCTTGAATTTGCGTTTCATCAAGAGGTTTTTCAGATTCAAATAACATCTTGTGCATCGGCCAGAATTTTCCTTGTAGGCCTGCCGCTTCAGCTGCCAAGCTGGCATTTTTAGCAAATTGGTGCCCCTCTAAGGGAAAATGTTTGTAGACAATTTTGATATCCTGAGGGTGTTTTTTCAGAAATTCATCGATAGACTTTGCCGTTATTTTGCAGTGAGCACACTCAAAATCTGCGAATTCAACCAGGGTCATAGAAGCTTTGGGTGAGCCTTTAGAGCTATAATCACCAATATCTATAATCTGTGGGTTTGCACTAAAGCCAGAATTGATTTCTTGGCTTAACGCTTGAGCCATCATTTCCATTGGGACGCCTTCTTTGAGGCGGTCGATGACCCACTGAGCCAATAAAACAGCTGGTTTGCACTTAGGTAAGCAAGCTGCAAAAGATTCTGAACAGCTGCTGCAAGGGCAGATTTCATCGTTCAGCAACTTTACAAAACCAGATTGCTGCTGAGCCGTTAGGCCGCTTAAAGAAACACTCTGAAATTGAGTGATCAAGGCTTTGGGAGCAGGGGCAGGTGTAGCGGCTGGTATTTCTTTTTTGCTTGAGCACCCAATGGCCAGAACTAAAATTAAGCATAAAGCGCGTGTCATGCTTCAGACTCCTTTAAATAAATTTTTGCAATTAACCGAGCGTAACCATAGGCACTGATGAAGCTTGAAAAAATGAAAACGCCGAACAAGGTCCAGTGGTGTCCCATAGATGCAGCCGTCAGAATTTGATACTTGCCCCAGAAAACAGGCAATACAGGCATGCCCATCAGCGATAATAAGCTCAAAATCAAAATAATCGAACCGGCTTTGCTGGCTGGTTTCCAAGAAAGAATCGCAAAAGTGACAATGAGCGTTGTTACATAGACAGTCATGTACAGGCTTATATCAGCGCCAACTAGCCAACCCACAAGTACATAGCCCATGTGAGCAATCGATGAGTAACCGAGGAATCTACTCATGTTTTGTTGTCTGAGTGTAAGCAAACTTCCAGAAATCATCGATAAAATGGCAATAACACTCAACACCTGAATCATGGGTTTGGTTGGTGCAATATGAACGAGTGCACCGACCAGGGCAATTTTGGAAACAGTCGCTAAAAAAGCCGTCACGGGAAGCGCTGAATCTTCATAAATATCGCCGGTCCATAAATGAAACGGTACCAAACTTAATTTGAAACCGATGCCGACAAAGAGCAAGATGGCGCCTTTTAAACTGCTCAGCTCTAACAGCATGGAACCTGATTCTGCATAGAGAAAGGCCATACCCAAAAGCATGAAAGCCGAAGATGCTCCAGCCAAAACCAAGTATTTTATCGCGGCTGCAATGTTTTTAGAACTGTGTACATCCCAGGCGATCAGTCCGTAGATGGGCAGCGTTAAGAGCTCGATTCCTATAAACAGATTCATCAAATCATGGCTATTCACACAGGTGAGAGCACCTAGAGTACTGAGCAAAATTAAAGTCTTAAACTCTTCGCTGCTGCCTTCTTTGCAGCTTGAAAATAATAAAATAGCAGCAGAAGACATTAAGACCATATGCTCAAAAGAATTGTGACTCAAACAATACGAGGCAATAAGACTTAATATCGAAATTCCAAGAGAAATTTGTTGAGAACGCTTCAAAGAAGCGAGCAAAAGCAAAGCAGTAATCGCGATGCCAATAGGAGCGAGTAATAATTCAAACGCTGTCATGTGGTGCTTTCTCCCTCAGCAGGGACTTCTTCTTCAGGGATAGATTCTTGAATAGGGTCTGCGTTGGTATCTGTCCAAGTTGGTATAACTAAATCAAGTAACGGCGCAGGGAACAGTCCGATCCAAAGCAAAATTACAGCGATGCATGAACAAGCCAATATGGGCACTCTTGTGAGGCTATTGGGTTTTGGAGATCCATAATATAGCTGGATGATTAAACGAAGCATATAAGCAGCTCCGAGTACTAAGCTTGAAGCTCCAATAATAGCTGCCCAAGGATGTTGCCCGAATAAGCCAAACAAAAGCAAAAGTTCACCGACAAAATTTCCTAGACCTGGTAGGCCGAGCAAGGCCATGGCAAAAAATAAGCTGAACCCAAAATGTGCTTCGAGAGCAATAAATAACCCAGCGCTTGCCAGTGCATGAGTGACGACTAAAACAATCACGCCGCTTAATGCCAGTAAATTGTTGCTAAACAATCCCATCAATATCAAGCTTGCATGACTTAAAGTCGAATAGGCCAAAACTTTGCGAGGATTTTTCTGTGAGAAAGCGAGTAGTGCTCCGTAAATCACACCAATAGCACCCAAAAATATCATGAAGGGTGCAAGTCTTTGCGAGCTTTGAGGAAAAAGCGGAAGTACGAAACGTAAGAAACCATAGGCGCCTGTTTTGACGAGCAAACCTGCTAAAATTGCTGGTATCGGCGCATCTCTAAATAAACTCGGCATCCAGGTATGCAAAGGGAAGGCTGGAAGCTTAATCAAGAATGCGAGAGTGAATCCCGAGGCTATCCAGAGTTCAACATTCTTTGGTAAAGAGAGCTCAGTGAGCTGATTAATATCTAGGGTGCCTGTGTAGCTAAACAAAGCGACAATCGATGCCAATAAGACAAGACCACTGATTTGAGTGAAAATAATAAATTGCAGAGCTGCAAAAATTCTACGCTCTTTGCCATAAGCCAACACCCAGAAATAAATGGGGATGAGCATAAGCTCCCAGAAAATAAAAAATGCGAATAAATCAACGGACAGCAAAAGCCCAATCAGGCCTGAAAGTGTTGTTAACAAGAAAAACTGTTCTTTGGGCTTCTCCCAACTTAGAATTGCGGCGAGCGCTGCCACTAATCCTGAAGTGAGCAAAAGTACAAATGAAAGACCGTCGAGCCCTAAATGAAACCAACTTGCTTGATACTCAACGAGCCAAAAATCCTCAAGACCTGTTCGAGATTCACCCCAGAAATAAGCATAAAGTGTGACAGCAAAAACTGAAGCGATACTTACAGCAGAAATCGCATTGGCTTTGCGTATCCACAGACTTGAGAGAACTCCGGCTAATAAGGGAATTGCGATTAATAAAACTAAACTCATGACAACACCGCAAAGCTAAGAACCAATAAAACAGCTAAGATCAATGCTGTTACGTAATAGGTCAGACGGCCATTTTGTAAGAGTGCGAGCAAATGCTGGAGAGAAGCTGCTAGCAAAACAAAGAGCCTGTAAACAGGCCTAATTGGGTCAGCCCTCATGAAAGAAGAGATCGCAATATAAGGTTTTGTAAATAAGCCCTCGTAAAAGGCATCTAAACCCACAGCATTTTTTAAAAGTTTGCCTCTTGTCCCAAGTAAAATTCCCATTAAAGCCAGTACTGTTACGGCGATTTCAAGTTTCCAAGTGTGGCTCTCTGTATTTAAAACTGGGCTCAGCACGCTGCGGCTAACGAAAGCTGCGATAGGAAAAAATCCGGCAACCAGAGCTAAAATGGCTAAGATAGTGAGTGGAAGTTTCATGAATACGGAAACCTCTCCCGCCACGCTATGCGTGGCACCCTCTCCACCCTGTGGAGAGGGTTTATAAAATAACAAGATAAAGAGTCTGGCAGAGTAAGCGCCAGTTAGCAAAGCTCCGAAAGCTCCAATAGCCCAGGGAAGCATGCCGCCAGCAGAAGACAAAAAGACCTCAGACAAAATAAGCTCTTTGCTGTAAAAACCAGCTGTTATAAAAGGCAACGCCGTCAGAGATCCTAAACCAATCAAGAACACCCAGAATATCAGTGGATACTGATAACGCAAGTTTCCAATCTTAGTTAGGCTATACTCGTGATGCATCAAGTAACCAATGACGCCAGCGCCTAAAAATAACAACGCTTTGAAACAAGCATGCGTTGCTAAATGGAAAATCGCTGCTGAATAAGCTCCAGCACCGAGCGCTAGAAACATATAGCCAAGCTGACTCATCGTTGAATAAGCCAGCACACGCTTCAAATCATTTTGTAAAAGCGCACCAATGCCTGCAAATATCAGAGTCGCTGCACCAATCCACATGACAGCGGACTGAGCGATGGGGGAGAGTGAAAAAATGGTCCCGACACGAGCAATCAAATAAACGCCAGCTGTAACCATGGTCGCTGCGTGAATTAGCGCACTGACTGGCGTTGGGCCTCGCATAGCGTCTGCTAGCCAAGTCTGTAAAGGTAGCTGTGCCGACTTACCAATGGCACCGCCCAAGAAGCACAAAGCTGTTATTGTCGCGATAAGCGAACCTACGGGCCAGTTTGCATCAGCCAGATCCAAAACTTCTTGGATATTGAGCGTTCCGAAGTTTGAGAACACTAAAAAAATTCCAAATAACAAGAAGATATCGCCGATTCTCGTTGTAATAAAAGCTTTGGTTGCTGCGCGGCCATTTAAAACGTCATTGCGCCAGAATCCGATTAATAAATAACTCGTGAGGCCAACACCTTCCCAGCCTAAGAAGAGAACTAGAAAGTTATCGGCCAAGACTAAGATCAGCATCATGCCAACAAACAAATTCATGCAGGCGAAGAACCAGCTGATTTCGGCATCGTCTTCCATAAACGTCACTGAAAAAAGTGCGATTAAACTCGATATGAAAGTCACAACCATGAGCATGACAGCAGACAAGGCGTCTAAATAAAACGCCATCTGTATGGTTGCCGTGTCCATTTCAGAAGAATAAAATGGAATCCAGGTCCATAAGATTTCACGATAAGCTTGAAAGTCTTTCCCGCCACTGAATAAAAATAATAAAACAAAAAGCGTTGCAATAAAAGATGACGCGATACCAAATACTCCCAAGAAAGAAACGACTTTCCGAGAAAATTTAGGACCGAAAATTGCCAACAAGAAAGAAGCAATGATGGGGAAAGCTGGTATGAGAGCTAACTGCATAAATACCTAACCTAGATCGATGGTTTTAAAAATTCGGTCATACGCCATTAAGAGAGCTAAACCAATGCCTATTTCAGCGGCGGCAACAGAAGCAATGAGCAAAAACATCACTTGACCCTCTACTTGGCCGAGCTGACAGGCTATGCCTACAAATGCAAAAGCAGCGGCGTTAAACATGACTTCTATGGAAAGCAAAATAAAGAGAAGATTGCGCCTTAGCAATAAGCCTAAAACGCCTATGCCAAACAAAATACTCGATACGGTTAATATTTCGTTCATTTTTTACCTATACGATAAGCTGCAAGCAGGCCAGCCAAGAGTAAAAACGATACGAGCTCGACCAGTGTGCCATATTGCTGAAACAACGCGAGTGCTAGATTCTGATTTGCCTGCGGAACAACAGAGTGCCTAGGAACACGAAAACAAAGCTCAGCCACTAAAATTAATGCCAGAAAGCCTGGCATCCAAAAACTTCTTCGACTGAGGTCTTTGCTAGGGTTAATCAACATGACCACAAATACGAACAGCACCATAATAGCGCCAGCGTAAATAATCACTTCTAAAACAGCTGCAAAAGGTGCGCCCATGTCATAGATGGCTAAGCTTAAAGCTAAGGCTGATAAGATAAAATACAACAAAGCATGTATCGCATGACGTGAGATCATCGCCATGAAAGTTGAAAAAATCGCGATACTTGAAGTCACGTAAAAAAGTGAGCTCATGGCATCAAGCTCCTGATATCGACAGGTGGCTTCTCATTCAAAGCTTCTCCCTTGTCTTTTCCGCCAATAGAAAGTCCGGCGACTTTATAGAAGTTATAACCTGGATATTTTCCAGGACCGGATATGAGCAGGTGCTCTTTCTCATAAACCATGTTTTCGCGCCGGTATTCAGCCATTTCAAAATCAGGCGTTAGCTGAATTGCGGTTGTAGGGCAAGCCTCTTCGCACAAGCCACAGTAAATACAACGCGAGAAATTAATTCTGAAAGTTTTTGGATATCTGCGACCGGTTTCGTCTTGGGTTGCCTGCAGCGATATGCACTCTACAGGACAGACGCTGGAGCATAAGTAACAAGCAACGCAGCGCTCTGCTCCATCGGGATCTCGCGTTAAAACAATTCGGCCTCTGTATCTTGGAGATAATTTGGGCTTTTCTTCAGGATACTGCACCGTGACAGGCTTGTTGAAAATATGTTTAAAGACCAACCAGAGGCCTTTTAGGATGCTGACCATAGTATCACTCCGCCTGTTATCATCAGGTTGATTAATGCCAATGGCAACAGGTATTTCCAACCCATGACAATTAACTGGTCATAGCGTAGTCTTGGCAGGGTTCCTCGAACCAAAACAAAACTACAGATTAATAGGCAAGTTTTTATCAGAAACCAAATAACTGGGGGTAGAAATGGCCCTTGCCAGCCTCCCAAAAATAAAACGGTCATCATGGCTGACATCAGTGTCACGCCGATATACTCGCCTACAAAGAACATCCCAAATTTAAGGCCACTGTATTCGGTATGAAAACCAGCAACGATCTCACTGTCGGCTTCTGCAATATCAAACGGTGTTCTGTGAGTCTCTGCCAGAGCCGCAATATAAAAAATTCCAAAGCCTAAAATCTGAGGCAGAATGTTCCAGCAATTTGATTGCGACTCAATAATTTTAGTTAAGTTAAAAGATCCTGCTCGAGCGACCACGCCCATGACAGAAAGTCCCATGAAAACTTCGTAGCCAAGCATCTGACCAGCCGCTCTGAGTCCTCCTAGAAGAGCGTATTTGCTATTTGATGACCACCCTGCCAAAACAACAGAATAGGCGCCCAGCGAAGATAGCGCTAAAAAAATCAATAAGCCCACTTCAGAGTCTAGAACCACGAATCCTGGAGCAGCTGGCACAACCATGAAAGAGAGCAAGCTGGTGCTCATAATAATCGCCGGCGCAAGAACAAAAACAAATTTTTCTGCAAATGGCGGAATCCAATCCTGCTTGAAAAACATTTTTAAGATATCAGCAGGAAGCTGACCGAGGCCTAAAAACCCGAGTCTGTTGGGTCCATGACGTTCTTGAAACAGAGCCAATAAACGCCGTTCGCCCCAAACAAGCAAAGAAGCAATAGTAATGGGCCCAAAGAGCATACAAATAGGAATCAAAAAGAGCATCACGGCTTTAATTTAACTCCACTGGTTGCGTGTGAAAAGGTGTTGAGTGCTGAAACAGAATTCCAGCCCGGTCTCCAATAGGAAGAAGCGAGGTCGGGCGGTGTATCCCCATGGTGACCTTCCATTGAGTAGGCCAGTGGTGAGTCAGGATCTTGTATGGGCGCTTGTTCATGCATACTGATTTGCGTGTACATAGACGTTCTACCGCTGAACTCCTGAGATTGTCTCGCAATTTTTTGACCATCGATTCTAAAGCTGGTGTTATGAACTTGTTTCAAGAAAGGTTCAAAGATAGGGAAATCTTTGCCTAAATCGGCGCAGAGCTCATCAATATTTTGCCAACTAAAGCCAGCTAAATCTCTTAAGATTCGCCAGCTCTCTGGGCGCTGCTCTCGTCGTTCAAATACAGAATAATAACGCTGTGCTCGACCTTCGTTATTGACCATGCTGCCGGTTGTTTCAGCGAAACTGCCACAGCCGAGTGCAAGCGTTGCTTTTTGAGTGGTGTTGTTTTCTAGAAAATCAATCGCGATAATATTTTCGAAACGACTGAGTATCTCAGCAGGCAGATCATTTTCTAGAACGATGGCGGTCTTACCTTTTGGAGACCCTTTAGGTTTAAGCAACGCCAATCCAAAACTATTGGCTGCTGGTAGAACATAACATAATTTCGAGTGCGGAGCCATCTTACGCAGCTCGATGCTCATGCGAATCAAAGCTTCTGAACCCAAACTTGTTCCTGCAATAATCACAGGGTTTTTTGCAGCTTTAAGAGCAGGAAGCCATGTCTGGATCTCTTCTAATTCTGTGCTGATTTTATGAGTTACCAGCGTATCTAGTTTAGTAGGAGTGTCATGAGCAAGGTAAACAACCTGAGGTAAACCAGGTTCAGCATTTCTGACAGCAATGTCGTTCCACTCAGGGATGCCTTTTTTCTCAGCATTTTCTTGAGCGCGTTTATATAGGTTCTGTCTAATCGACAATGCTAACATAGGAGCTGTGTGCGTTAAGTCTTCGCCTAAGATAAAAATAGCATCAGCATTTCGGACATCTTCAAGAGAAGCTGTTTCAGGGTGCTGTTGTAAGATCTCTATAATTTTGAGAAGTAATTTATGTTCAAGCTCACTATGACCGTCATAGAAATTATCTGCGCCTACTAGTTTTCTCAAAGCATAGTTGGCTTCGAGAGAAGCTCTTGGGCTGCCGATGCCAATTAAATTTTCGCTTTTTGTGAGGGGTTCAATATTCTCAGCTCTAGGAACTTGTGTTTTCTGGTTAACAAATTGGTGACCGAAACGCCCTTTGTCACATAAGAAATAGCCGTTGATGTCAGGGTGAAACCTGTTTTGAATGCGCCTCAAAGTGCCAAGACGTTCACCAGGACTTATATTGCAACCAAGACTACATTGTTGACAAATCGACGGTGCTGTTTGTAGATCCCATTTGCGACTAAAATAAGATCTGAAAGTTTTATCTGTAAATACACCCGTGGGGCAGACTTCGACTAAGTTGCCACTGAATTCGCTCTCGAGTGCGCCATCTTCGAAACGTCCAAAATAAACTTTGTTAGAGGACGAAAACGAGTGCAAATCTTCTCCACCGGCAACGTCACGATAGTATCTCACGCATCGGTAGCATGTGATGCAGCGGTTCATCTCGTGATTAATGTTTGGACCAAGATCTTGGTTTTTAAAAGTTCTCTTCTTAAATCGATAATTGCGTTTGTTATGACCCGTCATGACGGTCATATCTTGAAGGTGGCACTCACCCCCTTCATCACAGACGGGGCAATCATGAGGATGATTGGTCATCATCCATTCGATAATATCGGCACGAAAAGATTTGGCTGTTGGGTGTTCCATAGAAAAACGAGCGCCTTCAGTGGCAGGTGTCATGCAAGACATGACCATGCGACCTTGGGTATCGTTTTCATCTTTGAAATGCTGCACAGCGCATTGTCTGCAAGCACCGGCAGAGCCTAGAGCAGGGTGCCAACAAAAATAGGGTAAGTTGAGACCGCTGGCCACGGCGACATGAAGCACGTTACGGCCAGGCTGAACGTCATAAGGTTTGTTATCGATGAAGATGGTCGGCATAAGGGCATCTTTTCTCTGTGATGTGTCTTAAAAATTCGTCTCTAAAATATTTTAGGCCTGTGCCAAGAGGAGAAGCAGCACCGGGGGCAAGAGCACAAAAAGTGCTTCCAGGGCCTAGTAATCGAGCATGGCGTTCAAGTTGGGCAATATCGCCTTCTTGGCCTTCTCCGCGTTCAAATGAAGCCAATATTTCTGCAACCCAAGATAGGCCATCTCTGCAGGGAGTGCACCAGCCACAAGATTCTTGTTTGAAAAACTTCTCAAGAGATAACAACATGCCAACAGGACAAGTTTTGTCATCAAGAACAATCATGGTTCCAGTACCCATGCGTGTGCCGATTTTGGCGGTAGACGCAAAGTCCATAGGGGTGTCAAGTTTATCTTCGAGCCAGAAATCAGTAGAAGCTCCACCGGGCAACAAGGCTCTGAATTTATAGCCATCTTTCATGCCGCCTGCGTGAACTTCCAAGAGTTCTCTGGCGGTAGTTCCCATGGGAAGTTCCCAGGCACCAGGTTTTTTAACATGGCCGCTGACACCATAGATTTTGGTTCCGGCGTTCACGCCTTTAGAAAGCGCTTTATACCATTCGATGCCATTGTTTAAAATATGAGGCAGGTTGCTGAGAGTTTCAACGTTATTGATCAGTGTTGGTTTACCCCAGACACCGATAGCAGGAGGGAAAGGTGGTTTTGATCTTGGAATCGCGCGTTTGCCTTCGAGGGCATTCATGAGGGCAGTCTCTTCGCCACAGATATAGCGTCCGGCGCTGGGGTGGATGTGCATTTCCAAGCCCTTGCCTAAAAAGCCTTTTGAGTAAGCTTCTTTGACGGCTTTTTCTAATCTCTGGATTGCCAGTTTATATTCGCCGCGGACGAAAATATACGAAACAGAGGCTTCTATGGCGTAGGCAGAAACCAACATGCCTTCAATGAGTTGGTGCGGGTTGCCTTCTAATAACCACCGGTCTTTAAAAGTTCCGGGCTCCATCTCGTCTGCGTTGCAGATTAAATATTTGGGTGTTGCGGCCTTTTCGCCCATAGGCACAGCGCTCATTTTAAAGCCTGTGCTAACACCGGCGCCGCCTCTGCCCATGAGTCCAGAATCCGTAATAAGCTTGGTAACATCGACGGGAGCCATTTTAGAAATAACAGAAAGACTTTTGTAGCCACCAAGCTTCAAGTAGTCTTCCATCGAAACCGCTTCGCCATCGCTGCGAATATGTTCTGTGAGTGGCTTATTCATGTCTAAAGATTTGTGCCACGTTATCCTCATTTAAGTCGCGAAACAAGGAATCATTGATCATGAGCGCCGGTGCTCGATCGCACGTGCCTAAACAGGGTGTAGGTAACAGAGTAAATTCGTGATCCGGAGTGGTTTGACCCAGCTTGATGCCTAATTCGGATTCGATCTTGGCTCTCACTTTGTCATAACCCATAATAAAGCAGCTGACGCTGTCGCAGATCCGAATGACTTTTTTGCCAACGGGTTTTCGGTAGATCAGGTTGTAAAAAGTAGCGATGCCGTCAAGTTCTGTTGCGGACATGCCCACATAATCGGCTACAGCTTTGAGGGCTTCATCACTGACCCAGCCTCTGTGTTTTTGAACGATGGCCAAGGCTTCCAGGCAAGCAGAGCGCCGGACCGGAAATTTCGTGATTTCGTGTTCAATTTCTGATTTTTCTTCGGCGGTAAGCATGAATGAGTGATTTTCAGTCTAAGGGGATATTGTCAACTGCCTTTTTCCCATTTGTCATTTGCATTTCAAAATTGTTTTGTTTTACGATGATTTCTTGCAGATGCATGGTGCATTTGTAAACAAGCCGGCCTCCCCTCTACCAGCAAGTTTTAGGGAGGACACGGCACCCAATAAAAGGCCAAAGCAAAATAATGCCGACGGCCAAGTTTGTCAAATGGAGCAACCATGGCCCGGTCTGTACGCGTTCCCCTTCACGTCATCAAATCTAACATATCAGCTTCCGCAAAAATGCTCTGGATTGAGCTGGCTCTTTTATCGAGCCCAAAACGTCCACAAGTTTCTGTCGATACAAAAATTTTAGCTGAAAAAATCGGTCGTTCAAAAGCAACTCTAAGTCGCTTGATTCGCGAGCTTGAAAAGGCAGAGCTCTTAGTTTATACCGGTGTTGTTAATCGATATCACAAGACTTATAATTTGGTATGGATGAAATTTGGGACAGAAATAAAAACGCCTGTCATACTCACACCAACCTTAAGTAAAATCCCAGCAGAGCTGCATCCAGAAATTATCCGGATTTTTAAAGAAACTCCGATTAAGGCAGAGTTTCATGTAAAACTCATGGCACTTCTCAAACGACATTGGGAAGTGACCTCAGTGTCGCCTTAATGGATTCTGGGGGTATTGACACTTTGTTTCAAAGGTCTACTTTTATTGCATTATGAAAAACTACTATTCACTGGCTCTTTTTGCATTGTTCATTGTTGGATGTTCAAATTCCGGACCGAGTTCTGAAATTGCTGAAAAAACAAACCAATCAAGAGCACAATTACTTAAACATTTCGAATCGATTAAAACAGACAAGGCTTTGAGCCTATATGTCGAAAGATCTCTTCAAAAAAGTGGCTTAGCTGTTCCTGCTCAGATTCTAGAAAAAATCCCCGTGGCTATTAACGAGTTGATGCATGAATCTAACTTTGACCATCAAGAAGGAGATTGGTCTATTTATAATGTCACTTGTGAGTCGATGGCAAAAATTATGCCTGAGTCTCATATAGAATGTAATCAGAACCAATCGAAGGATTTTAAATTGCAAATTGGACTTTTGTTTGGAGAAGAAAACACAAAAATCAATCTCATCGTGCAAGGCAAAAAGTTGGCTTTGTTCGAAATTGGTTCAGAACACACCTCTGTTTCGATAGAGGACCTAACTTTTTTGGGTAAAAATAATACAGGTTCTCTTAAGCTGACTTATGAGAAAGGTGCAAATATTATCTTTGAGCTAAAAAAGGGTTTTGAAATGCAGAGCTCTTACGGTGATGTTCTCATTAAGATAGGTCCTGCAACGGGAAAAGTTAATTTGCAAACTGGAGAGTATGTTGCTGATCTCAATGAGATTCGTTTCGGGAAAAAAATATTTCCGGCAATGCGAATTCAAGAAATGGCTTTCGAAGATGGTTCTATGAAATGCTATGAACAAGTTACAGGCGAAGAAATTATTGGATGTGAAGAAGAGTTGAAAGCGATACAGAATAGTTTTCAATCAATTCAGTGATTGGAATTCTAGCTTAACTTGTTAAAGCTTGTTTTATGAAAACAGGCGCTTATCTCGCTGGGACTGGTTTTTTTGTCCCGGCGCGTATCGTTACAAATCAAGAACTGTCTGAGCTGGTAGATACTTCAGATGCTTGGATAACAGCACGAACGGGTATCAAAACACGTCACTTGATAGACCCGAAATACCCACTAACGACGGTTGATATGGCTGAGCAAGCGGCCATTAAAGCCTTGGAAGATAGCCAAACTAATGCAGAAGATTTGGATATGATTGTTTTGGCTTCAGCTTCGCCAGATTATCGGCTCCCCTCGGGTGCTTGCTTATTACAAAACAGACTAGGCGCTAAAGCTGCTTGTGCTTTTGATATCGTGGCAGCCTGTGCAGGATCTTTACATGCTTTGGCCATCGCCAATCAATTTTTAGATGGCAAGAAATACAAAAATATTTTGGTGGTTGGAGCCGAGCTCATGTCAAGCGCTGTTGATTGGAGTGATCGGAATACGTGTGTTTTATTCGGAGATGCGGCGTCTGCTGCTGTTTTGAAAAAAAGCAAAAATCCAGAACATGGCTTTGTCGATTTTGATTTCTATGCTGATGGCTCACAATGGCAAAATATTCTAATGCCTCATGGCGGCAAAGTACAAATGAAAGGAAGCGAAACATTTAAGTTTGCCGTTCGGGCTTTAAGTGCGGCCGCACAAGATATCTTAGAAAAAAATAATTTAAAACCCAGTGATATTAAACAAGTAATCGCTCATCAAGCAAACTTAAGAATCATTGAAGCGATTTCGGATCGGATTCTGATTCCCATGGAGCGTTTTATGATTAATATCGATCGTTATGCTAATACTTCGAGCGCGTCTTTGTTGCTGACCTACGATGAAGCCAAATCGCAGGGTAGGATTGACTCTGGCGACTGGGTGCTTATGATGGCGGTTGGTGCTGGTTTTGTTTGGGGCGTTGCATTATATAAGGCTTAATTATGGCTGTTCAATTTCAAGATTATTACAAAATTCTAGGTGTTCCGCGTACGGCTACAGCCGATGAGATACAAAAAGCTTATCGGAAATTAGCGCGTCAGTATCACCCTGATATGAACAAAGAAAAAGGCGCTGAAGACAAATTTAAAAAACTTTCAGAAGCCTACGAAGTCTTGAAAAGTCCAGAATCTCGTAAAAAATATGACGCTCTGGGTTCCAATTGGAAAGCAGGAGATAATTTTAGAACACCTCCTGGTTGGCAAAATGCTGGTTTTGATTTTAGTAATTTAGGTGGTAGCTCTACCGGCGGTGGCTTTAGCAGTTTTTTTGATTCAATTTTCGGCGGATATACAGAAACTCCTAGAAAAGCAGAAAAAAAACCTGAAACAGAAATTACTCTCTCGCTCACACCCTGGGAAGCTGCTTTAGGAGCAACTGTCCAGTTGTCGACTCTCTCTGGTGGAGTGAAGCTCAAAATACCTGCAGGCTCTCAGAGTGGGACACGTATGCGCCTCAAGGGGAAAGGGTCTATGACGCGTCAGGGACCTGGTGATTTGTATGTTGTCTTACAAATCAAAGTCCCCACAACTCTGACTTCAAAAGAGAAAGAGTTGTTTGAAAACTTGGCTAAAGAATCTAGATTTTCTCCGAGAAGAACGTCATAGCATTTGCTTTCTGTGCAGCAACCAAAGCCGTACAAAGTCTTATTTTCTCTAGAACCCCTTTGAGTTCTCTGGGGCCTCCTGCTAAATCCTGAACGACTTTTTCGAATAACTGCTCTACTTGAACGGCTTTTTCTTCAGAACAGAAACCAGCCATGGTCCATGGGAGGTGTCCACTTGCTTTTCCTGGTAGTATTTTAAGCAAAGCATCAATATTTTTTTGAAGCCAAGCAAAGCCATTTTCTCGGTGTTCAGGTCTTGCCATGTAAGCAGATAGAAGCATGAGAACTTCGTTTTTTCTGAGTTTCGGAGAAAGAATCAGCGAAAGAGCATTGTCTGACTCAGCGAGGGCACCTAAAATAGCGCTTCTTTGTATTGCATCTTGGCTACTCAATAAAATCGAAACGAGTTTTTTAAAATAAGCGGGTTTTTCTTGAATCAAAACAGAGAGAGAAACTCGGACTTGGTTGCTATCAAGACTGAGCGGGTTTTTTAAATATGCGAGCGCTTTATCAAGGAGCTCTTTTCTGATTTCTGGTTTTCTTGCAACTTGTGCTTCGAAGTTCAAATACTCTATGTCGAAAAGTTTCTGTTCTTCAGGTTCAGTCATGACAGGCTTTTGAGTATAAAGCTTCTGAGCATAAGCACTTAAATTGGGTAACGATAAATAATCTTTGAGCCAAGCAATTGTACTCATAGGAGCAGTCGCCAAATAGCGATTTGAACTTTGAGTGAACTCAGATAATTTTGGCAAAAGCTCTGCAGTCTTTGAGTACCCGGCTCTAAAAGAAGCCTTGAGATTAGCGATTAAAACGATTTTTTCAGCATCACTGAGTTTGCTGAGGTCAAAATCTTTGAGGCCGGTAAAACGATAGTAGCCTTTACCTTCACGTGCCGGAAAACCGAAATTGCTGAGAGTTCCTTTGGAGCGATAGAGCAATTGACACGAAGCCAGTGTTGGACAAAACGGAATCTGCCAGGATTGATCGGTAGACTGAGTTGAACCCAGCGGCAAATAACGAGATTGTTTATAGCGATCGGAGTGAAAACTGATTAAGGGAACGCCCGCTTGTGTTAAAAAACTACCAAAGGCTGGAGCCAAGTTTTGATCGGCTGCTTTGGAGAGTTCAGATATAAAGTCTTCTGTTTCAGCATTTTTATTGGCATATCGATGAAGATAATTCCTAACGCCTTTTTTAAAAATATCAGGGCCAATATAATTTTCAAACATATCTATTACGGCTGCGCCTTTAACATAGGTAATAGAATCAAAAGCATTAAAAATATCGTGATGTGTTTTGATGGGTTCCTGGATTTTTCGGGAAGAACTTAAGGAGTCTTGTTCCATCGCCATTTGGGTGCTCTCGAGCGCATCCCAATCAGCATGATAACCGGGTTTATAAGTCATCATCACTTTATTAGCCATCCAAGTTGCGAAGGCTTCGTTGAGCCAGATGTCTTTCCACCAGCTCATCGTGACTAAATTTCCAAACCATTGATGTGCTAATTCATGAGCCATGACTTCAGCGAATCGTCTGATTTGGCTCACAGGAGCTGTCTTTACGTCCATCAGCAGTAAAGAATCTCTAAAAGTAATCGCTCCTGCGTTTTCCATGGCGCCTGCTGCGAAATCAGGAACGGCAATAATATCAAGCTTTGAATACGGGTAAGCAATTCCGAAATAGTCTTCTAAGATTTTGACGAATTGAGGTGTTTCTTGCAACGCATAGGCCAATTTTTTACCAAGTCCCTTAGGGGCAATGCCTCTTAGAGGGATTTTACCCATGGGTTTTGCATTCACAACATCGAATGGCCCAACAGCGAAGGCAATTAAATACGTTGGCAGTGGCTGAGTCTCAGCAAAAACAAGGGTTTTAGTTTTATTTTTGTGTTTAAATTCTTGTTTGACAAGTTCGTTTGAAATTCCAGTATCAGAAGCAGGAATTGTGAGAGAGATTTTAAAAGGCGTTTTAAAACGAGGTTCATCAAAACTAGGAAAACAAGTTCGAGCAGCAATGGCTTCGAATTGTGTGTAGGCATACGCTTCTTTGTTTTGCTTGACCACATACAGGCCAGAGAGGTCTTTTTGATATGAAGCTTCGTATTCTATTTCTAAGAGAGCTTCTCCTGGTTCTATTGCATGTTCTAGAGTGATCGATACAACGCCTTCAGGGGATACTTGCTGATACTTGACGACTTGAGTTTCTGTAGATGTTCGAAGTAGAGCTTTTTTTACGGTTAAACCTTCACCATGCATCCAAAATTGGTCTGTCTTTTTGTCAAAATGTAACGCAATTTTGGCATTTCCAGAAAAACCAGAAGCTTTAGGATTAATAGAGAGCTCGAGTTCGTACGAAAGCGGCTTTACACCTAGGGGCAGCTGCAGTTCAGGGATTTTGTTGGCATGCATGGATGACACAAGAAGAGAGAATAGAAGTAAAAATCGCATGACGACGACTTTAGCGCGTTAACACGATTCAATCAAACTTTTCTCTAAACGAGACAAAACTGTCTGTAGCCCAATGTCGCTCTCGCGCAAATCGTCAATTTTACGAATTGAAGAAAGTACCGTTGTGTGATCACGACCCCCAAAGAGTCGACCAATTTCTGGCAAACTAAATGACATCATGCTTCTGCAAAGAGCCATAGCGATCTGTCTTGCCAGCGCTACCTGACGTTGACGACTTTGACCTTTGAGCTCAAGTGGTTTCAAATCATAATAAGCTGCCACATGTTCGCAAATTTTGTCGGCCGAGAGTTGACCCGCTGTACGTCTGAAAACAGGCGACAAATATTCTTTGACGGCCGCCAGTGTGACCTCAGACTTTGTGACAGATAAGAAAGCAGATAGGCGCAGAAGGGCACCTTCGAGTTCTCGAACAGAAGTGGTGGCTTGCGAGGCCAAATAATGAGAAACATCGTCAGGCAAATTAAGACCGTATCTTGCGGCTTTCTTATCTAAGATGGCTCTACGTGTATCTAATGCAGGAGGCCGAATATCAGCTATTAAACCCCAAGACAGACGTGTTTGGAGTCTTTCTTCGAGACCTTCAATTTCATGAGGATATTTGTCAGACGTTACAACAATTTGCTTGTGAGCCTGATGAAGGCTGTTGAAAGTATGAAAGAACTCATCTTGGCTGGCATCTTTGCCTGCTAAAAACTGGATATCGTCAATTAGTAGAATATCGCAGTCTGTTCTAAACTTTTTGCGAAAGGCATCGAAACGTTTTTCCCGAATGGCTAGGATATAGGCATTCACCCATTGTTCTGCACTCATGTACAAAATTTTAGTGTTGGGATTTTTGCTGAGCGCATATTGGCCAATTGCCTGAATTAAATGTGTTTTGCCGATCCCAACAGGCCCAAACAAAAAGAGGGGGCTGTATTGTGCGCCAGGTTGTTCTGCAACGGCGTTACAAGCTGCAAACCCCATGCTGTTACAGGGGCCCGGTACGAAGGTCTCGAAAGTATTGGCTGGATTGAGGGCCACCGATTCTAAAACGATCGGTCCTTGCGGAGCCCCTGGTGCCTGTTGAAAAGCTTTTAGAGGTGTGATCGATTGTGAGGAAAGCTCAGGAACCAAAATGGGTGCAGAGCGCTCAATATTGTGATCTGGCACGCTTTCGATCAGAGTCACTTTAAGAGCACGGCCAAAGGCTTTGCTCGCGCTTTCTTGTAGCTCAACCAAATAATGATTTCTTACCCAATCTCTATGGAATGATGTGGGAGCTGATATGCAAAGTGTGTCATGTTCCAATGATACAAAAGACAGTGGCTCAAAAAAGCCCTGCCAAACAAACAAACTCAAACGACGTTTTAGCGATTGCAAAGTTTCGCTAAAAAGATCGGCCGGCTGTGTTTCAAATTCTCGGATCGCTACCATAGGTTTCAAAGGATGTAGCAGTACCCAAACGGATTAGGCAAGCCTGGAATTCATAGATCAGGGCAAGCCCCTAAATAAACAAACGAAAAAATAATTTATTTAAATTTGTGCGCAACGGGTCTTGAATGCTTCAAATTGGGGTGATCTGTTCTTTTATTCCCAAAATCAAGCAATCAGCTTAAAAGCCAGTTCCAAAGCCTGGTTTGCGTTGAGTCTAGGATCACAAAGTGTTTCATAGAGTCCAGAACTCAAATGGTCTTCCGTGATCTCTTGATCTCCTCCCACGCATTCAACGACGTTGCTGCCGGTCATTTCGAAATGGACACCACCTGCATAGCTGCCTTGGGCTTCATGGATAGCTAGAAATTTTTGAGCTTCATTTAAAACATGTTGGAAGTTCCGAGTTTTATAGCCATTCGAAGCAGCGAGTGTATTGCCATGCATAGGGTCGCAGCACCAAACTACTTGTTTGCCTTCAGCTTGGATTTTTTTGATCATGCCAGGCAGGAATTCCTCGATCTTTTCGTGACCAAAACGCGTAATCAGCGTGAGTCGTCCTGGATTATTTTGAGGGTTTAAGAGATCAATCAATCTAATTAACTCATCTGGATCTAACTGCGAGCTGCACTTAAGACCAATAGGATTCGAGACGCCTCTTAAAAATTCGATATGTGCGCTGTCTAATTGCCGTGTTCTTTCACCGATCCACAATAAATGCGCAGAGCAGTCATACCAATTTCCAGAGTCTTGACGTGTCAGTGCTTGCTCATAGGGCAATAAGAGCGATTCATGAGAAGTGTAAAACTCGATTTCTCGAATTTGACTGTAATTTTTGCCGTTGATTCCAAGAGCATTCATAAAGCTCATGGATTCCTGAACTCTATGGGTGATTTCTTTATAGTGCTGACCTTGTGGGCTTTTTTCGATGAAGTCCAAATTCCAAGCGTGTATTTGTTCTAAGTCTGCAAAACCACCTTGTGCAAAAGCACGCATTAAATTGAGGGTCGCTGCGGCATGAAAATAGGCGCGTTCCATTCTGTCTGGGTCAGGTATTCGAGCGTTTTTCTCGAATTCAAACCCATTAATAATATCGCCTCGATAAGAAGGCAAAGTGACGCCATCTCGAGTTTCTGTATCGCTGGATCTTGGTTTTGCAAACTGGCCTGCTGTTCTTCCTATCTTAACGATGTGCTTTTTGAGCGCATAGGTCAAAATAATGGCCATTTGGAGTAAAATTTTAAAATTAGCCTGCAGAGTATTTGTATTTAGATCAGCAAAACTTTCTGCACAGTCTCCGCCGTGTAATAAAAATCCATTACCAGCAGCAACATCTGCCAGCCGAGTTTTAAGACGCTCGGTTTCTCCGGCAAAAACAAGAGGTGGATAAGTGGACAGTCGTTGTTCAATTTGGGTTAGTTTTTTGAGATCAGGGTAGGTTGGAAGCTGTGAGATTTTCTTACTTCTCCAACTATCAGGTTTCCAGGTTTTCATTGATTTAAGTCTCTCAAGGCGTCAAAGAAGTGCGGGTAAGAAATCGAGACACACTCTGGGTTTACTATTTCAGTAGGTTCTTTGGCAAGTAAGCCAGCAATCGAAAATGCCATGGCAATTCTATGATCATCGTGACTTTGTATCACGGCGCCCTTTAGTTTTTGAGGTCCCGTGATTCGAAATCCGTCAGGCAATAATTCGAGCTTCACGCCCATAGCTGATAAGTTTTGTGCGATAGCGTTTAAACGATCGCTTTCTTTAACTTTGAGTTCTTCTGCTCCTCGGATTTCACTGGTTCCATGAGCTTGTGTGCAAACGATGGCCAAAATAGGGATTTCATCTATGAGGCTTGGAACTTCGCTGGGAGCGACAGAGATGGCTTTCAGATTAGAATACTTGATGAAAACGTGCCCCATGGGTTCAGGTCCTAGAACACTCACTTCTGTTTCGATATGAGCACCCATTTTCTCGAGCACTCTCAAAAATCCGAGTCGCGTAGGATTGAGTGAAATATCTCGGAGTGTAATTTCAGAACCAGGAACAATCGCCGCTGCTGCCATCCAAAAGGCTGCCGTAGAAGGGTCGCCCGGAACTCTTAAATCTCTAGAGATGAGAGCTTTGTTGCCGGTGACTAAAATTTCTGATGAGCTTATTTTGATATCAGCGCCGAATAAATCAAACATGCGTTCACTGTGATCGCGGCTATGAATTAATCCAGAGATTCTTGTTGTCTCTGGACAGAACAAAGCAGCGAGCATAATGGCTGATTTGACTTGGGCGCTGGCAATCGGAAGTTCGTAATGGGTTGCTTTAAGAGAGCTGCCTTTGATATTTACAGGAGCGTAGTTCTGGTTTGAGAGAGAGATCTCAGCGCCCATCGTTCTGAGCGGCTCAGCCACTCGGTTCATAGGTCTTTTTGACAAAGAGGTATCGCCTACTAAGACACTGTCAAATTTCTGACCAGCCAAGACCCCCATGAGGAGTCGCAGTGTTGTGCCGGAATTTCCGCAGTCTAATTTTCCTGAAGCTTGTTTAAGCGAATCTAAACCGAGACCTTGGACCCAAATTTTCTTACCGTGTTTTTTAATAGAAACACCTAAGGCTTCTAAGCAGCTCCAAGTAGAGTTAACATCGGCGCTGTCTAATAAGTAAGATATTTCACTCTTGCCTTCGGCCAAAGCACTTAAAATAAGTGCTCGATGTGAAATAGATTTGTCTCCAGGAATTTTGGGAGAACCTTTGAGCATGCTTGCTTCCTCAACCTTTAAGAGTCCGTAAAAACTCGTTGGGTGAAAATACGGATATCGGAGAATGAGAAAACCCGTGTCTGTCACGAGTTATAATTGCAGTCACTCCAACATGTAATCCGGCTTCTATGAGTACGGCATCTTCGAAATCTTTTGAAGCGATTTCCAAAGCTCCGCTTAATACGAGGTGATTGATGGGTGCTGCTTCAAAAAGTCTGAGTAGCAATTTAACAGTGTTGATGGCGCTTGTCTGACCTAGTGCCTTCGAGACCAAATAGTGAATTGTGGTAACTGTTGTGGCGCCTATGACACCTCTGATTGCACCTTTCTCAATTTCTGAAAAAATCGCAGCAGAGAATTGAGCAAATGGCTTTCGATCTAGCAAATGATCTAAAACCACATTGGTGTCTAACATGACTTTCATAGATACTTGTTCTCAAGATGTTCCAGATAATCTTTCGCATGTACTTTTTTAGCGCGAAGCAAGCCTTTGAGCTGACGTGTCACGGGAGGCAGATTCATATCCGTCACAATGGAATGTTGTGTTTTTGAAGTTAAGAATCCAAAATATTCAGCCACCATTTGAGAAATTGATTTTCCTGCTTTTGCGGCATATTTCTTGGCTTCTTCTATTAAGTCTGCTTCTAAACGCAAAGTAAGTTTGGTTTGCATAGACCCTCCTGTACGTATTACTGTGAATAAATAGTACGTCAAATTGCCTATAAAGTCAAATTTTGTACTTTTTTTCAAATATGAATGTTCCAAAAGGTAACACGGCTGCAGCATAAGCAAGTAGATGCTGTTTCAGCGACCATTTGTGTTCAAGCGCTAAATAGAAAGCAAGCGCGCAATAGCCTAAGAACAAGAAGCCATGAACAGGACCTAGAAGTTTGACGTAATACGGGTCTTGTGCGGCATACTTCATAGGCATGGCGAAAAACAGTAGGGTCAAAAAAGATAAACCTTCAAGACGCCCCAAAATAACGAAATAGAGATTCATGGCTCATCTTTTCTCTGTTTTGTTGCGTGATGTCAACTTCAGTCTCTTGGGGGCCTAGCTCGGCGATTTGTTGCTCGGTATTTCTGAGTTCTTCTATGGCGAGATTGCGCGTTTCTATGGCAAGATCTCGTGCTCTCGCTAGTTCGTTGACATCTTCATAGGCGTCAGGGGTATATTCGTCATCATCATCGAGGTTTCGATAATGTCGATCAAGGTGTTCAGCATGCTTTCGATTGAAAAGCTCAGATTTCTCTTGTGCCTCTTTAATTATCTTTTTGAGTTCTTTTACCTTGTCATTCAGCAATGCTCTTTTATCCAGCGGCAATCTTATTTCGTTCATGAGCAATTCGCCGTGCCGCTCAAGCGAAGTTTTCAAACGTTTTTGGAGGTCTGCAATATCGTCAAGAGGATCATCAAATTTGTTAAGCATTCTCAACTCATTTTGAAGCCGCTCTAGGAGTAGAAGATCCGCTCTTCTACAATCGTTTTCTTGTTCTATTATCTTATCAGAGTCATCTTTAAGAGGGATGCAAAGTTCCAAAGTTGCTTGTACCGATGCTATTTGTTCCAGGATTCGCCTTTTTGCAATCTGAAATTCTTCAAACCCAGCAAAAAGGGAGAAAGAGAAAAAACACATCGTCCATATCCATTTCATAGGGGCTCAGATATAGAACATTGTCCTCGAAAATCAACCCTGTCTTAACGCATCATTCTCATGCTGGATGCAACTTGTGCATATTGAACATGCGTGATGCGAAGCGGACGATAATCTTCAATGTTGAGCGGTTCCCATAAATTTCTGTGCAGCCTTGCTTGAATCAACTCAATCACTTGATTTCTTTCTGCGTCTTCTAAACGATGAGTGCCCTGTGCTAACATTCTAATGAGATTTTGGAGATGCTGCTCAAGTCCAGGAAGTCCTCGTACGTCATTTTGTAGCTGAGCCAAGCGCGCCACGATTCTGGTAATCAACGTGATTCGTTCGCGATTATCTTGAGGAAGTCTTTGATTTGGGTTGTTGTTTTCCAGCGCAGGAAAATCGGTTTCCATAGCTGTTCTCAGTTCTTGAGCAAGTGCTAAAATCTGATTTCTTAGCGTTTTTATCATTTCAGCTTCTTGGAGCTCATTGAAAAGAGCTGTTAGCTCTGGTCTACCCTCTGCGATAAGTCTTGCAAGGATTCCGAGATGTCTCGGTGAATCTAACCCAACTGCTACTTCATGAGTTCTGCGTAATAGATTGAGAGCAGCTGGCGCAAGAGGTTGCTGAGCATCTCCAAATATCAAATACCCCTCTAATGTAGCGATCAATTGATTCAGAGTTTCTTGGGTGTACGGCATGGTGCTGTCAAGCAACAAATCGGAAAGATCATTTAATATGTCATTGATAACGTTTAAATACTCGTCGTCCCAACGGTCAAGCTCTTCTGTAAATCTTTTAAACATCTGAAACAAGCGAGTTCTTTCTTCGTTTTTATTTTGAGAAGTTAAACTTTCAGACTCGAGGTTTATTCTGATGTTTGCCAGGTTTGATCTTACTTCATCAATTTCTAAAGAAAAAAGTGTTTTTGAAACAAATAACATGATCAATAATTTCATAGTTTTAAAACAGTATTTACAATTGTTTTAAAAGTAAACAGGGGGGAATTAAAGCAATTGTGGAAGAATCTTGGCCCGTTCATCTGTTTTGTGGCTGTGAGAGACTATGTTTTAGATAGGAAAATCGCCACAGGTGGCATGGCAGAGGTCTTTTTGGCTTATGACTTAAGCAGAAAGCCTGTTGTTATCAAAAAAATCCTGCCTCATTTGGCTTCTCAGACAGAGTATTTGCGCATGTTTCGAGAAGAATTGCAGATTTTGTCTAGTCTTCAGCATGAAAATATCGTCCGAGTTTTAGAGGCGCATACGAACTATGTGGTGATGGAATATTTAGAGGGCTATGATTGGAGGACGATTTCGCAGCACTTTGTTCCTCAATCAATTGTGAATTATCTATTTTTAGAGGCCCTTTCTGGACTCTCCTATGTGCATAATTCAAAAATTGTTCACCGAGATATTTCGCCTCAAAATTGGATGCTGACTTACAGCGGTAAAGTCAAATTACTCGATTTTGGGATTTCAAAATACGAAGAACGATCGGCCGAGACAATAACAGGTGTTTTGAAGGGAAAATACAGTTATATGTCTCCGGAGCAGGCTTCTGGGGGGAAAATATCGATTCATAGCGATATTTTTTCAATGGGAGTTATCTTGTTCGAGTTATCAACGCGAACAAGATTGTTCAAACGCAGCAGTGATATGCTAACGCTTCAGGCAATCGCTCAGTGCGAAGTCCAAATCCCTGAAAACATGGATCCTGAATTGGGTCAGATTATTCTCAGAGCTTTGGCGAAGCAAAAAGAGAATCGTTTTCAGAGCTGCGAACAATTTCGAGAAGCTCTCTTTGAGTATGCGCAAAAAAAGAACCAAATGGCCGAAAGCAAAGAAGTAGCAGATTTCATGAGAAATCTTCCTAGACCCAGAAATCAGATCTTAACGGAAGCTACACAAATTAAAGCTCATAAAAATAATTTTTTAGCAGCAGCCTTCGGAGCGCTTGTTTTTGCATTTTCTGGGCTCGGCTTTGAACAGCAACAGTTTGCACCCGTACAAAAAGTTGCTTTAGGTAGATTGAAGATTTTTGCTACGCCTTGGGCAAGAGTGTATATTAATGGCGATTATGTCGGAGCAACCCCGATGGCAACGAAAACTTTGCCTGAGGGAACTTATCAAGTTGATCTCGAGAACCCAGAAATCTCGAAACATGTTTCGAGAGCCGTTATCATTAAGTCAGATCAGGATACGTTGTTGAGACAAAACTGGTGACTCCAGGACTTGTCCTTTTTGCCTGTGTCTTAGCAGGTGGCTATGCTGGATTTTTTTGCTCTTTCAATTGGCTGCTTGGATTATTTTTAACCGGGATTTTGGGTCTGCTGGCTCTGTTTCTGTCTTCTAAAATCGTCAAAGCTCTTTTGATTTTAAGTTGTGGATTTCTTCTGGCAGCTTCTTTGGCTCAAAAAAAACTCGTAGATTTCAAAATCAGAGAAGCTCGGATTCCATCTGAGTTTGGCTACATAGAAGGCATTGTTGAAGAGTCTGCCCCGAGCTTATTGGATGGCAAAAAGTTGCAACTCAGAGCTGACCCTGGATTTAGGCTGAAGGTTTCTTTGAGAGATGGCGCAGCACTGATGCCTGTAAAACAAGGAGACCGAATCAGAATCCAAGGCAAAATAAAACACTTGCAGCATGCCATGGCACCCGGAGAATTTGACTCTTATTGGTTCGGCGTTGCAAGGCACTTTGAAGGCAGAATCTCTGTGAGCAGTCCGTTTAAAATAAGAATATTGCAAACTCAGGTAGAAACTAATTATTGGGCGCAGCTCAGGCAGCACCTGAGAGAACATTGGACGCATTTAGGAACACCTCGTGAAGCGAGTGTTTTATTGGCATTGACCATTGGAGATACGGCTTTTTTTGAACAAGAACAAAAAGAAATCTATCAACTTGTTGGAGCAGGGCACTTATTGGCTGTCAGTGGTCTGCAAGTGAGTTGTCTGTCGTTTTTGTTTTTCTATTTTTTCAGATTTATTTTGTTGCTGATTCCATGGTTTGGCAGACTCTCTAGGGCCAGGGTTCCAGCTGTTATTTTGACACTGTTGTCGATTTGGGCATTTGTTATTTTGTCGGGGAGTTCTGCCTCTGCTGTTCGTTCAGCTTTTATGAGTTCCGTGATTTTGCTAGGGCTCTTATTAAACAAACCAGTTGCGATGATCGATTCTTTTGGAATTGCTGGCTTTATAACGGTGATTGTAACTCCAGAAGCTATTTTGGATCCGAGTTTTACGCTGTCTTACTTGGCTATTTTTGGAATCTTAATCGGAGGTTCTTTAGGGGCAGGCATCATGACGCTGCCTCTATCGGCTTATTATTTTGGGATGCTGGCCCTGGGTGGGTTACTCGCTAACCTCGTTTTGGTGCCCATCGCAGTATTCTTGCAAACCCCAGCGATCTTTTTGTCGGTGATTGGTTTTGTCCATGAGGCTGCGTATTTGGCTGGCATGATTGAGGCTTTGTGTGAAGCTTTAGGAGATTATATTGGTGGATATTGGAGGTTGGCTCCGCCCTCAGGCATACAGACTGCTGGCTATATTCTTGCTCTTAGTTTGTTTTTTAGGCCCAAAACTATTTGAAGGATCTTCTGGAGTTTATATTACGGTTTTGCCGGCGGGTCAGGGTGATTCAAGTCTCTTTGAGTTTCCTAATGGGCAAGTGATGCTCATTGATGCTGGACCCAAAGAAGAGTACTTGCTGAGTTTTTTAAAGCGCAAACAGATTTCAACAATAGATGTCTTGGTTTTGTCGCATCCCGATGGTGATCACATTATGGGTTTTTTTCGAGTGATTGAAGAACTCAAAGTAAAAGAAATCTGGCACAGTGGATTTGATAAGAGCCATTTTTTGATGGCAAAATTGCTGAACTTGGCAGAGCAAAGAAAGATTTTAGTCAAAAAAATCCCTGAATTACTAGGAGAACATGCTTTCGGAGACAGTCGAGTTTGGGTGCTGGCGCCCACTCATTTTGATTCAAAACAGTCAACCAATAACAACAGCATGGTTGTAAAAATAGTTATGGGAAACGATAGTGCTTTATGGCCGGGCGATCTAGAAAGCATTCGAGAAACACAAGCGTTGCCTAGCTGGAAAGCAAGCGTTTTGAAAGCGCCTCACCATGGTTCTAAGAGTTCTTCGTCTGAGCATCTTGTCAAAACAGTATCGCCTCAACATGTTATTTTTTGTACACAAGCAGAAAATAATTTTGGTTTCCCAAACCCAATCATCAAAGAGCGTTGGGAAATGGCAAAAGCCAAAACCTGGGATACAGGAACCCAGGGAAAAATCGATATTGTGCTAACAGGTCATGGCGTACAGGTGAGTTCGTTTTTGTAATTAATTTTTCACCGTGACACCCAGTGCACTCGAATCAACTGAATAGACTTTCCCATTGTAGTTGGTTTCTCCATGAAGCACTAAATTATAGTGTCCATTGGGTACTGTAGGGGTTCGCCAACCCATTCTCATGGCTGATAACACACGATCGTTAGACAACGTTTTGACGACTTTACCTTGTGGATCCAGTATTCTCAATTGTAAGTGTTGGATCGGGACGGGCGAGAAAATCGCTTTGATATCAAACTCGATACGACCATTGACTGAGCCGTTAGGTTTGATTTTCTTGACCGGCGAGAAAGAAAGAGACATTTGGGGCTCACTATTCAAGATGTAAAATTCTCTCACTTGTGATTTGACACCAGGAGCAGAGAGACTTTCAGCATAGATCTCGAAACGCCCTTCTCGCAGTTTGGTTGTGTCAAAAGCATAGATACTGTCAGCTGTGTAAACACCGATCTCTTGTCCTTTAGAATCTCTAAGATGGAATTTGACATTGCCTTGAGAAGTTAATTTAATTTGTCCTGAAACATAATCTAGGTCATTGGGATAAGTGACGCTGATAAAGTTTGCGGGATGTTCGAGCTCCAGTCCCCAGGTTTCTCCGCCGATGCCTGAATCGTCGTCCCAGCTTATCCAAATATATCCACCCTCTCCCCAGTCGGGTCCACAGCTGTTTTGGACCAACCAAGCTCTTTTGGTGTCATCAAAACCAACGAGGCTGACTGCATGGCCTCCGAGAATGTTTCCTGTCTTATGTTGATAAACGCCTTTTTCATATAGCAAGAAATCATCATAGACAGAAAGAGTTGTTACCAAGGGACCTTTTCTTAAAGCTGCTTTAACAGTCTCGACATCTCCGCCGCCGCTTGTTGGTGTTGTATAGCTTAAGATTTTATAAATTCTTGATGATGAGTCAGAACACATGTCGCTGCACTGTGCATCAAAACTGCTAGATGCTGACGTATTAGGCAAGCATGCTTCATCGGGAACTCCTGAAGATTGTAGATAGCTTACTGCTTCTTCAGGCATCCAACCACCGTCACAGCTGCCGCCTCCGCAGGCGAACAAGGCATCTGTAGAATAATGAGGGTTGAGCCAAGATACACCAGCCGCAATTGACATTTGTATCTGTAGAGTTGCGATGGTGGCAAACGCTACACAACTGCCGCAATTGCCTTGATTCATGACGGTGCTATAAGGACGCCAATCAACCGTTTCTTGACTGTAACTACGAAGATCGGGAGCTGGCGCAAAATCAAGCCTTCCCTTTGGAAGTCGTCGTAAACCGAGCATCCGCTCTGGAGTAGCTGATGCTGATAATCCAAACAATCCAACACATAAAAAAGTGATCAGTGTTCTCATGTTTATAAATATAACAGCATGTTTCAGTGAAAATCTTAATTTGTTGAAATATTTATTTTTTGGAAGGAAGTGCTTGGATTCTTGTGTCGATTCTCGTTCAACTGGGTTATAAAACCCTCCTATGAACCAGCGCCTAACTACTTTTCGTCAATTACTCCAAAGAAGTCAGTTGCAAGGCGGTTTGGTCCGCTCAACGGACTGTTATTTAAACGAATATGTGCCCACAGAGCAAAGTCGTCGAGCTTATTTGACGGGCTTTACGGGTTCTCTCGGTGATGTGCTTGTGAGCGCCGATAAAGCCATTTTGTTTGTCGATGGCAGATACGCCATTCAGGCTAAAGCCGAGGCGCCTGATTTTGAAGTACGAGTGCTTCCGTTAGGCCAGTCTATAGAAAGCGCTTGGATCACAGAACTAGAAACTTGGGGAAAAGTTAAAATCGGTATTGAGACCGATCGCATCTCGGTTAATTTGTTTGAAAAGCTCAAAAATTTTGATTTGGCAGAGCTGCCTTCATTTGGTCCACCTCCTGCTCCTGTTGGTCAACATAAAACTTGGGAGGTCCCAGAGAGTATTACGGGTGAAAGCACTGTCAGTCGCCTAAAACGAGCAGCTTCTTTCTTTCAAGCTAATAAACTAGACGCTTTTTTGGTGGTCCCTTTGGACGAAATTGCTTGGCTTACCAATCAGCGCAGCAGTGAGTTCCCCTATCAGGCTGTTTTTTCTGCGAGAGCTCTGGCTTATCCTGAACGTTTGGAATTGCTGACGGGGCCGATTTTTATTAAAAAAAATACTCGGGTGGGTTTGGACCCTGCGCTTACTCCAGAAGCTGTTCGAAGGGAGTTAGAACAAGCCGGTGCTGAGATTGTTTTTGTCAAAAGTCCTTTTCAGCACATGAAGTCGATCAAGAATCCGTCTGAACTTAACCACATGCGCAGCGCGATTGCGCGAGCTGACCGAGTGGTTGCCAGTGTACAAGCTTGGGTTTGTGCACAATTTGATCAGAAAAAAAATATCACTGAAAGTTCTGTGGACGAGAAAATCCGAGATGAGTACGAGAAATCAGGTGTTACCGGTCTGTCATTTAAGCCGATCTGTGGTGGTGGCAAAAATGGGGCCCAGATTCACCATGGAACCCCAGAGACCAAAGAGCCATTAAAGGCTGGCGATTTATTTTTATTGGATTCAGGCGCTTATTACGAAGGTGGCTATGCGACGGATTTGACTCGAACTTTCCTAATGGGAGGCCCCAATCAAAAAGCGACAGACTTCCAAAAGCAAATTTTTACGGCGGTACTGAAAGGCTCAATCGCAGGTATGAGTGCTCGGTTCCCAAAAGGAACAACAGGCGTGCAATTGGATGCCATTGTCAGAGACCCGATTTGGCGTTTGGGTTATAACTATAATCACGGTACGGGACATGGCGTTGGCATTAATGTCCATGAAGACCCGCCGCGTGTATCGACTGCAAGTACAAGTCCGATTGAAGTGTCTCAAGTGTTCTCGATTGAGCCTGGAATTTACATCGAAGGATTTGGGGGTGTTCGAATTGAAAACTTGTGCACAGCTGTAGAAGATGTAGAGTTTCCTGGATTTTTGAAAGTAGTTCCTTTATCCTTTTGTCCATTAGATGCTCGGTTAATTGATGAAAGATTACTGACAGATCTTGAAAAGGCGTTTTTGAAGTATTATGAGAAGAGTTTTCCGGTGTTATTATGAGTGAACTAGAAACCGTACAGGCCTTAGTCTCGTTGATGATTGTCGCGACGATTGTAGGTGTTGTGGCTGCCCGTATTAAAGTGCCTTATACGGTTTCTTTGGTGCTTGTGGGTATTGGTATTAATGCCTTGCATGTGGTGCCAGATCTCAAGCTTACGCCTGGTTTATTGTTAACGATTTTTTTGCCGGCTCTTTTGTTTGAAGCAGCCATTCACTTTCCTGCGCATGAATTGCGTAAATATTCACCAACCATTGCGACATTGGCTTTACCAGGTGTTCTGATTGCCGCGCTCATCACAGCGCTTGTTCTCCAGGTGAGTTTTTCAACTTTAGGTTTTTCAGACTCTTTAGGTTTTTTGCATTTTTTGCTTTTCGGAACGATCATTGCAGCAACCGATCCTGTTTCTGTCATCAGTTTGCTTCGGCAATTGGGCGTTGAACGGCGCTTGTCTTTGATTATAGAAGGCGAGAGCTTATTTAACGATGGGACGGCCATTGTTTTTTACAACGCAGTTTTAATTGCATTGAGTGTGGGTCATTTTGACTGGACCGATAGCATCGTCCAGTTAATTAGCTATTCGCTGGGTGGCTTATTAATCGGTTCTATTTTGGGGCTGTTTGCTGGATTTGTGATTTCTCTAGCCGAAGATCACTTAATTGCGATCGCCATGACAACAGTGACGGCTTACGGTTCTTATTTGTTGGCCGAACGTGTTCATATGTCCGGTATTCTTGCGACGGTGATGGCTGGGTTGTTTGTTGGAAATTTCGGCTCTAAAAAAGGCTTTAATCCTAATACTCAAGTGGCTGTGACAAGCTTTTGGGAGTATGTCTCGTTTTTTGTTAGCAGTATTGTGTTTCTGATGATGGGTTTAGAAGTCAGTGTGCCGCTACTATTTAGCAATGCTTCTGTTATTGCGATTGCTTATTTAGCGGTTCAGGCTTCCCGGGCTGTGTCCATTTACATGTCTTTGCCTGTTTTGCGCCGCATGGGGCAGCCGCTCAGCGTTAAAAATGCGACGATGGTTTGGTGGGCGGGCCTTCGTGGTGCTTTATCCATGGTGCTTGTTTTGTCACTGCCAGATTCTATTGCCTTTAAAGACACGATGATTGCGATGACTTTTGGTGTGGTTGTTTTATCAGTCGTATTTCAGGGCTCAACAATTGGCATGCTGCTGCGTTGGTTGGATTTAATGCCTGTTCGAACAGAGGCTGTTTCTTTTTTAAATAAGAGTTTAGCGAGGCTAAAAGCGATTAAGGCTCAGCTGGAAGCTGTTTCGAAACTGTCTTCGCAAGATTTGCCAGCAGCCAAAGCTTTGATTGCTGATTTGCAGGCAGAGCGCGTTGGAATCTTAAAAAACCTTGAAGCGAGACAAGAAGATCCTAGTTTCCAACAAGCAGCAGCTTTGCGTTTAGAGACAATTCAAAGACAACTTAAACAGATTGCTCGCGTCTCTTATCGGGATTCTATGGAGTCTAGCTTGCTGACTGAAAAAGAGTCCGAAGAACTGACCATGAAGCTAGAATGACATGCCTAAATCAACATGATTTCTAAGAATCTCTGTGGCTTCTGTGCAAGACATATAACCGCCGATGCAAATAACACCGAGAATATTCTCACGGGTTAGATAATAATTAGGATTTTTCTCAGAAAGTTTTATGATCTCATGCATCACATGCTTAAGTTCTTTGCCTGAATGCGTTCGAATTTTTCCATCTAATTTCCCGGCAATCCGCCTGCCTTGAATATAGGGAATCTTGGAATAAGTGTCATCAGTATCGCTATATTTTTGCTTAAGTTCAGCCAATCCGATGTTTTGGAAAACTTCTGTGTCTGGTATTTTGTTGAGCAGATAAGCGTAGTAATCTGTGAATCCTTCAACGAACCACCAGACATCAAGATGGTCATTGTTGACAGAGGGTAGCTGGTTGATTCTGAGGCCGTTCCAATTGTGAAAATATTCATGAGTGATCAAGTGATCTAACTGATAGGGTTTGAGGTCCTCTGGTAAGTTGATTTGAAAAGAGCGCAAGTGAGCTGTTCCACCAAAAGCTGTATCTTTTTTGCTGCTTAAGGCTATAAAATAGTGCTCATCTGGTTCTGAATCCCAAAACTCGAGAACGCGTTCCATGTTGCGCTTAAGAGCATCTTCTATGTCATGAATATCGAGAGTTTTAAACTCTCCTATGAGCGCTAAAACACCAAACCAAGTTTTATAAAGTGTGAGTTCGGAACCACCTGTATAAAGTGCTGCCCTGAGCTCATCGCAATTGGCTTCGAAATTTTGTTCGTTTTGAGTAGCAGAAAAAGAGTTTGCGAATTTCCAATTAGAACGACCCTTCCAGGTTATTCGAATAGACTTTTTAGAATCCATTTGGCTTGTGCACATGAGAAAAGCATGACCCACTGTCTGAAAAAAACCATTTTCAAAATCGAAGATTGTTGGAAGGGCTCTTATTCGAGGCAGAGGAAGTTTTTTAGGGGTTACCGTATAACGAACAGGGTATTCTTCTGTCCCCCTTAGAATTTTGGATTCGAGAGACGGTTCACGGGATAGGCCGAGAATGTTTAATCTTTGAGTTCCGTCATGCTTGATCTCGACTAAAAATCCATTGTCTTGAAGTGTGATCATGTACTCAATTTTTTTAGGCGCACGATCCGGCTGAGGCCCACAAGCGCTCAGAAAAACGAAAACAATACAAAATAAGTGTTTCATGATTTGATTGTCAAAATAATACATTTAAAAAACATGTCAAGTCCAAAACTTGACCTTCTGGAATAAAGAATCTTGCGCAAGAGGTTCTTGTGAACGAGCGTGTTCGTAGAGGATGCGCTTGTTGAAACTTAAAACTTAAACATCGAGGTATTATCATGAAAGCAGTAGGCCAAACCCAAGCTCAACAAACCCCAGCAGTACAACAAGCTCCAGTTAAGGGTCAGACTCAAGCCCAAACAGCTCAGCAAACCCCGGCAAAGGCTCCTGTTGCTGTTCCGGTGACTGACAAGTTCCAAGCTGCTCCAGCCAAGCAACAAGATGCTCCAAAGGCTCCTTGTGCTCCAGCTTGTGACGCTCCAAAAGGTCAAACTCAGGCTCAAGCCCCAGCTGCTCAAGCTCCTGTTAAGCAAGATGCTCCAAAAACTCAGACACAGGCTCAACAAGCTCCAGCTCCAGCTGCGCAAACAAAGGGTCAGACCCAAACTCAAACAACTCAGCAAGCTCCAGTTGTTGCCAAGAAATAAGAAATCTTATGACTCCCCTCTGTTAACAGAGGGGATTTTTTTCAGAGCTTCGAACCGTTTTCTTTCAAGTAAGAAGCAACACCGGCAGCTGTCGGTTTCATAGCTGTTTCGCCTTTTTTCCAACCAGCAGGGCACACTTCGCCATATTGTTCAGTATGCTGCAAAGCATCAATCATGCGTAGAGTTTCATCGACATTACGACCCAGTGGCAAGTCATTGAGCGTTGCATGTCTAACGATTCCTGATTTATCAATCAAGAAAGTTCCTCGCAGGGCGACAGCATCTTCGACCAGCACGCCATAATCGCGCGAAATTTCTTTGGTTAAATCTGAAACCAACGGAAAATTAATAGGTCCGATACCGCCTTGCTCGAGCGCTGTCTGTCTCCAAGCGTGATGGCTAAATTTGGAATCGACAGAAACGCCCAAAATTTGCGTATTTCGGTCTTCAAATTCTTTGGCTTTATGGGAAAAAGACAAGATCTCAGACGGACAAACAAACGTAAAATCTAGGGGATAAAAGAACAGGCAGACATATTTTTTGTCTTTGAAACTAGACAGAGTGAGTTTGGTGAATTCGCCATTAGGCATGACGGTTTCAGCGGTAAAATCCGGGGCGGGTTTTTGAATCAAGCTGTACATAGATAAAATCTCCTTCAGTTAGGAGAAGAAGCTAGCATGCTTTAATGCTTTTCTAAATCTCGAATTCTGCCCTCATCAAGTCGCAGCTCATAATCATAAAATCCAAAACGGTTATTGGCTTCAAGTTGCTGTTCAACCACTAAGAACAGAGTGTTAGGCAAATATTTTTTGAGCATTGCTTGTGTGTTCTGAAGTGACTTTGGATCAAGCCCTACGAAAGTTTCATCCAACACAAGAATATTTGGATTCTGCATAATCGCCGAAATTACCGCTACTTTCTTGCGTTCACCGCCACTGAGTTCTTCCCAGCTGGGCTGCTGAGCAAGAAAATCGTTTTTGTCGAGCTCTATTTCTTTTGCAAGCGATTGAACACGTTCGTGTTCTTCTAGAGAGTATTCAGTCTTGGACAAGATAATCTCAAGCAAGCTGGCGTAAGGCATGAGATAGTCTTTTTGAGAAATAAAAGTTAGTTTGGGAGATTCTCCATTGGGTGTCCAATAAGTGACTTCGCCTTGTGCCCAGCCATAGCTGTGCTGCAACCCTTTTAGCTTTTTCAAAAACGTTGATTTTCCGTAACCAGAAGGGCCGGTAACAGCATAAATGCCATTTTTTAGATAGAGGTTTTCAATTGTGATGCGTGTTTCACCTTCTTTAAGACCTGCTTTGATGTTTGTATATTCGATAGCTGATTGAGTATCTTGGAGGGTCTTAAAAATCAGCTGTGGCTTGTTTGATTCGAAGTTTTTTTGAATTGCTTCCAGAACACTCGAAATTTGCTCGATTTGTTTCTCGACCTGTGAAATTGCAACGGCATTTTGAGGGCCCCATGACATGGCCTGTGATACTGCCATGCCACCTACTAGCACCTGATATCGCTCATCTGTTTTAAAAGCCCCGCTGAGTATCTTGCCACCAATAAAGGCGTATCTCAAAATATTTTCAGCAGTACGCGAAATTCTGGAAAAGCCACCCATCAATCCTCCGATGAGAGACTGTTTATATTGTAGGTTTTGCCTTTTTGTGACGGCCTGAGACGATTTATTTCTCAGAAGATCTAACCTGTCATAAGGTATAATCAGGTCGGCTTGTGTATTGGCTGCAGTATCATAAAGTTTAATCTTGTTATCTTCTTCATCGATGAGCAGTTTATAACTGGCATGCCAATGAGACAGTGGTACGGAAACGCAAGCCACAATCGCCTGACAGGCAGCCGACAAGGGTATGAGATCCAACGATTGTTTTTGGTAGAGAACGCTGATTTGGAATAGAGTACCTGTGCTGCCTTGAAAAGCTATGCCAAGCAAATTATTTCCTTCTCCGGAAACTGCTTGTATGTTTTCTCGCAATTTCGAAACCGCTGTTTGAGTCGAATTATCGAGACCAAGCTTCAGAGGCGCTTCCTTAAATAAATAGTTTTCAAAGGCCTTGTTCTCTAGTTTGGCAGAGAATGTTGAACTCAAATATTTCGAAATTTGGTTGGATGATGTATCAATAGCAAAGTATGGGATTAGAAAAATAGAAAGATCTTTCATTGCGCCGAAAAACAGTTCTTTTTTATCGACAATCTGGCTAATCCCATCGTCTATTTTGGCGTCAAAACCATTCAGTTGGTAGAGCAGCCTCGCAGTGGCCAGATTGCTTGCCGCCATGACCAGTACTTGCTGTTCAAGGAGTTGGTCCAATTGCTTTGGGTTCATCAATTTGGCATAGACTTTATATAATTTTTTTCCAAGTTCCAAAGCAGTGGTTTGATGCATATTCTTATCTTGAGCAGCGAGATAATAAGAACTCAGTCCAATGCCAGCTGAAAGTCTGATGGGGGCAGAAAAACCAAATTGCAATCCGAGGACATTGGCACCTGAGATACCTTGTAGAGTTTTCTCTAGATAAGGCTTATCTGTCCAGTTTTGTTTCATGAGAAACGTATCAACACCTGAACAAACGAGACCACCTACTGCGCCTGCGGGACCCATCAAGCTCGCTCCCATGAGTCCATTCATGGCCGGACCCGTCAGAGTGTCTAGCCAAGGAGTCAGGTGTCCCGTTGACAACAAGAGACCTGCTAAAAATCCAATCCCTTCGCTGATATGGTAGGGCAAGGCCATTGGCTGAAGCAACCCTACTCCCAGTGCGCCAGAGGCTAAGTAATGCTTGTCGTAGAAGCCATTGGATACAAAAATTTCATCGGCACAGCCCACCAGCAAGCCCGCGGCTGCTCCAGTTGCTCCGCCAATTTGAAAACCCGCAACTGCTCCAGCTACAGGTGCCTCCCACTGAGCGCTGGCTCCAATGGAAAAACAGAGAGATAAAATAATGATACATTTTTTCATGAAATCAACAAATAACATATAAGATTAAAAAATCAACGGGTCACAGGTCTTGTATAGGTATTGCCGCGAGGAGTCTGCGACGCATATTTACCCAGCCCCACGCGCGTGCGTTGCACGTGCGCTATGGCTGGGCTTTTCAATACTATCGGCGACTTTGTCGCCTTGCTTCATGACAAACATTTTATGGGACAAGAGGACATTTTTAATTTGCTTAAGCGGACATTATGGATTTGCTCCTACAAGTAAGGCAAAACCCTTGCTTTTCAAAAGTTGTTTGATTTAGCATGAAGCTCGTAAACATGGTGTTTACGAAAAAAAACGAAGCCGTTTCCTAACTTTTAGAGGGTATGGAAACGGCACCCACTTAAAGGCCAGGGCAACATAATGCCCTCGGCCAAGGATGTCAAACCATGGCCCGTTCAATACGAGTACCCCTTCACGTGATCAAATCTAAAATCTCACCTTCTGCAAAATTACTTTGGATCGAGCTGGCTTTGTCATCTAGTCCTAAAAGACCACAAGTTGCCATCGACCGAAAAATCTTGGCCGAAAAAACAGGTCATTCAAAAGCAACTGTGGGTCGCCTAATTCGTGAACTTGAGAAAGCAGAACTCTTGGTTTATACGGGAGTTGTTAATCGATATGACAAGACGTATAATTTGGTTTGGGCAGCCAAGAAACTGATAGAAGAGAAAATCGAGAAACCTGTTAGAAAGCCTGTGTCGGCCCTGGATCTTATTCCTTCAGGATTCATTCCTGAGGCAGAACGTATTTTTAAAGAGTGCACCGGCAGAATGGATTTTGACTTTAAAATGAGCGAGTTTCTTAGAGAGCGCGGGGTGGCTTGCCAGCCATAGCTCGAGTTATGCAAATCAGATCTCGCCATCTGCGATTTTTCGCCTGTACTCAGCCATCACTAAAACCATAATGTGCAAGTTATGAATGCTTGCCAGATTCATAGCCGTGGTCTCATGAGCTCTGAATAAGTGGTGCAAATAACTGGCCGTATAATTTTGACATGTATAGCATTCGCAATCGTCTACCAAAGGTCGCAGATGCAGCGCAAATCTCGCCCGAGTGACATTAAAATGCGGGCCATCCTGAGTTAGAATAGTCCCATGTCTGGCTGCTTTGGTAGGATACGAACTATCAAAAGTGTCTAACCCCAAAGGGATGCACTCTTTGATGGAAGGCAAATCCCCGATTCCCAGCAAGTGATTTGGGCGTTCTGTGGGGACAGATGGCATGACAGCTGTCAGCATTTCGATCATTTCGGGTATGTTTTTGCCCAAACTGCCCCCAATGCCAAAACCATCGAAAGCTAAATTGCCTAAATATTCGCAGCTTTTTTTGCGTAACTCGATATCAATGCCGCCATGAACAACTGCATAGATTGCTTGATTGTTTGGGTTAGCCAAATGAGCATCCAAAGAACGCTTTTCCCATCTGTGAGTGCGTTCAAGCGACTTAACCAGTGCCTCTGGATCCATGTGATATGGGGGCAGTTCGTCGAAGCTGATCATAATGTCAGCGCCTAATTCTTTCTGAGCCTGAATCGAACTTTCGGGTGTTAAAAAAATCTTGTCGCCGTTTCTGTAAGATTTAAACCAGACACCATCTTCTGTGATTTTAACAACGCTTGTGTCTGTCTTTTTAGTGCCTTGGCTTTTAAGTTCATTGGCAACACCGCCATAGGCCAAGCTAAACACTTGAAAGCCGCCTGAATCTGTAATCAGCGGCATCGTTCGGTTCATGAACTTGTGTAGGCCACCCGCTTGTTCAATCAACTTGGAACCTGGCTGAAGCATCAAGTGATACGTGTTACAAAACATGAGCTGAATGCCCAAATTCTGAACCGTTAAACTATCAAGGCCTTTAATAGAACCGTTGGTTCCAACGGCAACGAAATTGGGTGTGTCTATAATGCCATGGGGCGTATGAATGCGGCCAAGACGTGCGCGTGATTTTTTCGACTGAGCCAGTATTTCAAATTTCATCGAGCAAAGATCCAAATGGCAGAAATAATCAAAATTTTCATGAGATAACTAAACAGAAAAATCTCAGGGAGCGAATCTACCAAGCCCCAAAGACCGAGCGTGCTAAACAAGAACGTATCTAAGAACTGTGAAACCAGCAAAGAAATCGTGCTACGCGCTCCCCATCTCCAACTGGGTAATTTATCTTTCAAAAAAGCAAAGAATCTAACGTCAAACTGCTGCACCAAGAAAAAAGAAGTAATCGAGGCCAAAAACAATCTTGGAGCAGGGCTCAGTAATTCAGCATAATGCGCATGCATGTTATCGCTTGGGCTAGGTGCATAGAGCAGGTGAATTTGAGTGCTGAGTGCAAAAAACAACATGCTGCCAAAGCAAAGCCACGTCGCTCGTTGAGATTCTTCTTTGCCAAACTTTTCTTGTAATAGATTTAAGCTCAAAATACTGCCAATCGCAAAAGCGTCTGAACAGGTTACATGAAGCCCAAAGAGATATACTTGTTTTAAAACTAGCAAATTGGCAATGACAGCTTGCAAGCTAATCAAAACAAACAAAGCTTCTTTGCTTACGCGAGCAGCCAGCACAGATGTGCCAACCACAAGAGCAATCTGAGTTAATAAAATGAGTTCGTTCACGGAGATTTAAAGCTGTGGTCCTTGAAAAATTTGAGTTCTTCGATGCTTTGCTTAATATCTTCCAAGGCTGTGTGCGTACTTGGTTTCTTGGGAGCGCTGAGTTTAAGCCATTCAGCAGATAGAATCTTGACTGAAGAAATATCGAGCTGCCGATAGTGTAAATAAGCATCAACGCTTGGCATGTGAGCTCGTAAAAATCTGCGATCCATATAGATGGAGTTACCTGCGATATAACCTTTTTGGTAGGTCACATGTTCGCTCAGCATGCTCATGATTTGTCGTTCAGCTTCTTCGAGGGATACTTCAGAAGAACGTACTTTTTTGAGCAAACCATTTTTGGTGTGCATTTCTTTGACTATGGGAACCATGTTCAGGAGAGCTGCTTCGGGTTGCCAAATGGTGGTTTCTAGGCTGGCAATCTGATTTAGATTGGTATCGGTGATAATCATTGCCGCTTGAAGAATAACGCAGGTTTTTTCATCGAGACCGGTCATTTCTAAGTCAATCCAGACCCAACGTTCTGGAGGAGTGTACTTGTTTCTGGCGTTCATGTTATTCCCATTCTATTGTTGAAGGCGGTTTAGAGCTAATATCATAGACTACCCGTGTTATACCAGCAACTTCGTTCATGATGCGGTTGGAGATTTTAGCCAAGACTTCTCTTGGTAAATAAGCCCAATCAGCGGTCATGCCATCTTCGCTTTCGATACAGCGCACACAAATGGTCTCGCCATAGCTTCTGGCATCGCCCATAACACCGACGCTTTTGACGGGCAGTAATACAGCAAAATACTGCCAATATTTGCCGGTGATTTCTTGTCGGACAATTAAGTCAGCTTGTGCCAAGATTTTGCAGCGATCCGGTCTGACTTCGCCCAAGATTCGAATGGCTAGGCCGGGCCCAGGGAAAGGCTGTCTTTGGACCCATTTTTCAGGCAAGCCCAATAATTTGCCTAACTCACGGACTTCATCTTTGAACAATGTTCGTAGAGGCTCTATGAGTTTTAGGTTCATGTGCTCTGGTAGGCCGCCGACATTGTGATGGCTTTTAATCACATCGCTGGGTCCTCCAGAAGCCGATTGAGATTCGATAACATCTGGGTAAAGCGTTCCTTGGCCTAAAAATCTGGCATCAGGGTATTTTTGAGCTTCTTCTTCGAAAACTTCGATAAAAGTCCGACCAATAATTTTGCGCTTCTGTTCGGGGTCTGTGATACCAGCTAGATTCTTAAAAAAGCGTTCTTGCGCATCAATAATATGCAAGTTTAGGCCGCTGATTTCTTCGATTTCGCCGAGCCTATGTAGGCCGTGATTCACATAAATAGAAATCAACTGGTCGCCAATGGCATTTTGGATTAATTTGGCTGCCACAGAAGAATCTACTCCGCCTGATAGTGCCATGATAACTTGTGAGTTGCCGACTTCGGTTTTAATCCTGGCAGTTTCTGTTTTCAAAAAATCTGCAAGCTCATAGTCTGGTTCTAACTTGGCAATCTTGAACAAAAAGTTCGAGAGTATTTGTGTGCCCAGGCGTGTATGAGTGACTTCAGGGTGGAACTGAACGCCGTAAATTTGTTTGGTTTCGAAAGAAACAGCGGCGTTTTTGCAAGTCTTTGTCGAAGCAATGCTTTTGAAGCCAGTGGGGAGCTGAGTAACTTGGTCTCCATGGCTCATCCAGACTTCTTGTTGCTTTTCAAACCCGTCAAACAACCTAGAGCTTTGGTCAAGTTCAATCCATGCTGAGCCGAATTCTCTGTGTTCGCAGGCTGTTACTTGCCCGCCGAGGGTTTTGCTCAAGATTTGTACGCCATAACAAATGCCTAAAATAGGGATGCCGAGTTCTAAGATGCCTTGGGGCAGAGTGGGCGAAAAATCTGTATTCACACTGGCAGGTCCGCCGGACAAAATGATCGCTTTTGGGTTTTGCGCTTTTAAGACTTCAAGAGAAATATTGCAGGGGAAAATTTGAGAATAAACTTTAAGTTCTCGACATCGTCTGGCAATTAATTGAGTGGTCTGGGAGCCAAAATCCAAAATAGCAACTGAATTTGAGGTCATAAGTGGTTTTTAGCCTAGCAGCTAGATTTGGATTGGGTAGGGGGGCTTTACTTGAGCCCGTGTATGAGTAACGCAGTGATATGAGTAAAAGCTCCCTTCTCTTATTGCTGGTTGTTATGATGAGTTCTCAGATTTACGCTGCACCTTTCAAGTGGCAGCGCCCTTCCATGAGTTTCAGAGATATTGCAGGATATTGCTTCTTGGCCTTTCCTCTGGGAGGCGGTGTTGCTATAACAGCTGGGACATTTTGCGGGCTCGGTTGGATGTGGATGAATAGACTTAAAATTACATAACGCTGCAACAGTCTTTAGATTTTATCTTCTGGGATCCTGGGACTGGATTCAGGGGTGTTGAATTAAGTTCTTCGCACGGAGAATAAGGCTCAGACTCTGGATGCAGTATATGAGGGTCTGTTGTCTGAGATTGAAGGTAGAGCAGAGATTCTGTTCTCTGAGCTTGTGCTGAAAAAGCGCTTCTCAATCCCGCAACCCATCGGTCTCGGTCTTTTTTGGTTTCAGTTCTAAATATGGCTTTCCCACCGTTTTCTGTCATGATTGCAAACGCGCAATAATGCTTACATGAACAGTAGAGTTGGGGCATTTCAAATACCGTCACAAAGACAGACAGAGGTTTGGTGCTTATGAGGGATTTTGTAAAAAAATTGTTTTTATAAATAGAGAGTTGCCGCTGACCGTTCTCATCGGCACTGCTCAGACGAAGGTAAAACTCAACCCAATTACCGTTGGATCTCTTTTTAGACGCAACACTTTCGTAAGAGCCAAAAAAGTTCGGATGAACCATAAGCCGGCTTCTTATATTACCCAAAATTTCGTTTTTAATAACTTCATGCTCAGGAAAGCCGGCTGTTCTTTCAAGAAAGTAAGATGCGACAGATTGAAAATAAGGCATGGCCAAAATTTCATCTGCATCGGGTCGAAGGTTTGGGTCTCTTGAAAGCAAACGTCTTACCACTAGTCTTAGATCAGGAGTGATGTTTTCAGAGAGCGGCATGTAATGTTCGCGGGCAATTTTTGCTATTCTTTCTTGCGTATCTTCGGTGACAAAAGGTATTCTTAAAGCCAAAATTTCATAAAAAACAACACCTAATGAGAACAGATCAGCTTTCTTGCTATATCGATGATAGGAATTAGAGTTTTGAACTTCAGGGGCCGCATAAGAGTATGTCCCTCTTGAAGTGGATGCAACATTTTCTGAAATGGATCTGTCATAATGCTCACAGAATCCAAAATCTCCTAAGCGGATAAGTCCATTAATGTCTAATAATACATTGGAAGATTTGATATCATGATGCATGATATTTCTGTCGTGAAGATGCTTGATGGCAAAGATAAGTTGAAGAAAAAGCATGTTTGCTTCACTTTCTAAAAATGGCGATAATTTGCAATTCCGGTTTTCAATTTCAGTTAGAAGATCTCCTGCAGAAGAATATTGTAAGACCATGATAATCCAATTTTGATCTACATGTGATTCGAAAAGCTTGGTGAGAGCGAAGCTGTTACAGCGTCTGAGACAGTCAACTTCTCTGTGAGCTTGTTCTTGGTCGAGTTTTCGTGCTGGGAGCTCTACAAACTTTATAGCGTATGTCGTGTTTCCTTGTTTTGCTTCGAAAACAGTTCCACAGGCGCCTCTACCTAAAAGACGGACAAGGCGGTAGCGATTAAGACTTTCGGGAAGAAGGCTGCTGAAATTTTCGAGGGTTTCATCTGCGTTTGTTTCTGCTTGAGCAGCCGGAGAAACTGCTGGAGAAGGGTCGTTGTTACTGTCCCCATTCTCTCCGTTGTCGTTGCCTGCAACAAGTTGTGCGCCAGGTACGGTTAAGGGGTAGGTGTGAACTGTTTTTTCGGGTTCTTCTTGTTTGAGGAATGCGTGACGACTGCTTGTTAGACGATTTAACTCATCCTGGGCTTCATCTGTCGCCGCTTCGGTTGTTTTTAAGCTTGCGCTGGCTATGAATTCTATTAATTCATGAATTTTC